>JBAYUL010000006.1:0-17076 GCA_041675105.1 Minisyncoccota bacterium | reverse complement strand
GTTCGTGGTGCAGTTCAAGATCCGCAAGAAAAAGAAGGGGCCCGATTGGTATGAGGGAGATAGCGACACTCAAGACTGGGTGTTCTCGATCACGACCATCGAGCGGGTTGGTTTGCCGAGGGATGCCGCGTATCGATTCAAGGGCACGGCTTACCCAGACGGTTCGAATCCGGATCACGGCTTCAATATCGAAGCTACATGGTCTACCGAAACAAAAAAGGGCTTGGTGAACGTCTTGCCGTAACGATACGATCTCGCCATATCCCGTATACTTCCGCGCGAACATCGATTGTTCGCGCGGATCTTCTTTTTGTTGGAAAAGCCGGCGGTGGAAGGCCGGCTTTTTATTTTGCTGCCGCGGCAACATTGTCTGTGTCGGGGATACAGACCTGATACCGTTCCATATCCTCGAACATATAGGGGCGCGCTCTGTCGCCGACCTCAAGTCGCGCTTCCGGGCATTTCACTCGGCTGCCTTTGACCGCACTTGCCCATTGATTCGACTTCCCGTACTCAGCCTCATCGTACGAGAAAACATATCCTCGAGCCTTAGGTCGGACCTTCGGACAATCGATCTGGATAGCCCGCACGTTGCCCTTCTGGTCCTTGAGTATCCATGCGAGTTCACACTTCTCGAGTTCGTAAACAACAGACTCGGCTTTGGACGCGATGGGCACGAACATGCACACCGCGATGATCATCATCGATAGCGTGCGCATCGGTGTCTCCCACAAACAAAATGGTGTCTATTCGAAGTATATACACAGAAATCCGCGCACGACGCGCGGATTTCTTCATGGAGTCTGGATAAGAATATTCGTTAGAGCGCACCCTTGAAGGTGAATACCTGCGGGTGATGGCGCTTGATCGGGACGACGTTGGTGTAGCGCGGCTGTTCGCGTACCGGTGTTGCTACACGGAACATGCCTGGCTGCGTATCGCGCACTGCGCTGAACGTGCTCCACTCGCGGCTGCCTTTTTCGCTCGGCTGACTGAAGAGGTTTGTTTGGTTCATATATTTTCGTGGTGCGACGGGAAGATTAGTTACGTCTCACTCACAAAGCTAAGACGTTCCCTAGCCGAGCACCTTACCTTTATATACTTTTGTCCATGACAGTGGCGTGAAGTACTCCATAGGACCCATCGTGGTATCGTGTTCGTATGAAAATCGTTTCATGGAACGTGAATGGTATTCGCAGCGTCCACAATAAGGGGCTCTTTGTTCCCTTTATGGAGAGAATGAAACCGGATATCGTGTGTTTACAGGAGACCAAAGCACAGCAAGGGCAGGCGGAGATCGACCTTGCCGGTTATGAGGAGTACTGGAATTCTGCGAAAAAGAAGGGGTACAGCGGAACGGCAATATTCTCAAAAACCAAGCCTTTGAGCGTTATTTTAGGCCTTCCGGAGTCGCTTTTGAAGAAATATAAGCTGGCAAATGACAGCTATGGCGACCCCAATGAAGAGGGTCGTGTGATAGCGGCTGAATATCATGATTTCTACGTGGTCACCGTCTATACGCCGAATGCCAAAGACGACCTGAGCCGACTTTCGCTGCGCCACACGCAGTGGGACCCCGCTTTTCTTGAATATTGTCAGCAATTGGAGTCGAAAAAACCGGTAGTATTCTGCGGAGATCTCAATGTTGCACATACCGAAGACGACTTGGCGAATCCCAAGCCAAACGAAGGCAAGAAAGGTTTCACCGATGAGGAGCGCGACGGCATCGACGAGATCATTGCGGCCGGGTTCGTGGATACGTTCCGCATATTCAAGGAAGGCAATGGTCATTACACGTGGTGGAGCCATTTCGCGAACTCACGCGAGCGCAATGTCGGGTGGAGAATAGACTATATCTTCGTGAGTAAGTCGCTGAGTTCCAAGGTGAAAAGCGCCGCTATCCACCCCGACGTACATGGTTCCGACCATTGTCCCGTATCAATTGAGCTTGATATATAGCCCTTTTTGAGACGAATCGTCCTAAAGGACATCTGCCAGTTGGAGATATCCACACCCTGTCCTTTACAGCATCATAAAGGACACGTATTCTTACCCTCGGTAGCTCTGTCAAAAAGTCTTCTCGTTGTTTCAAAAAACATACGAGAATCATACGTACAAATACTTTGCAACATTCATAACTACGGCTACGCCTCCGCGAATGCCGATTGGATTCAAAAGTATTTTGTCAGTGATACTCGAGCTCTTTCATTGAAAGAACGACGGACTATCTAAAGTCGCCTGACGCAGGCGGCCGGCTTCTTACCAAAAGGTAGGAAGATGGGCCACCCCGTCAGGCGATTTTTCTTTTTTGCGAAGCAAAAAAGCCCTTCGTAGCTTTAGCGGAGTAGGGCCACTCGTCATATGTGTTTTGGGGTCGCTATCTCCGCCTGCTGGCGGAGCACTGACGCTCGGCCCGTCGGCCTGCGCGACACCCCAAAAGCTCATATGGACTCGCTGCCCTAGCTTACGTGGTGTTTCTGACGCAATTTTTGTACTTCAGCACTCTCCGCTTCCCCCTTCTTGTCCTTCCCCTGCTCCCCCAGTTTTTTAAGATCCCCGTCCTCTAGCGTCATAAGTTCACGAGCGCGCTTCTCCATATATTCGTCAGTGTTCTTGGTAGGGTCGTCGAGCACCTCTTCGAGAAGTGCATGCAATATCCATCCGATACGAGGACCTGGCTTTTCGCCGATCTCTATGAGCTTCGTGCCGTCCAGTTTGAGCATGGCGACGGATATCGGATCGCGCTGCGCCTCGTCGATCATCGACATATATTTTCTCAAACGGAACGGATGCTCTTTCGGTCTGCCGGTCCCGATGCGATCGCATACACGAAGGTTCACGAGGTCGTTGATGTTCTCGGTGCCGACCCGGGCGATGAGCCTACGGACGGCCGCAAGCGTGACAAGATCCGGATCCGAAAAGAACATGTGCCACCGGACGAGCGACACGATCTTTTCAGAGACGTCGGTCGGCATTTTTAGATCGTGCAATATGCGCTTTGCCATGCGAGCCGAGACGACGTCGTGACCGTGGAAGGTCCAGTCTTTCTTTTCATCGGACCACACACGCGTAGCGGGCTTTCCGATATCGTGAAGGAGCGCCGCGAAGCGCACATCGAGCGGCCACTCCTTATCCGCAGCGTGCTGCAGTGCACGCAAGAGGTGTTCGAAGACGTCGAACGAATGCGCCTGGTTCTGAGCGCAGCCGATCCCCTCTTCGAGCTCCGGCATTATGAATTTCACGAGCCCGAGTTTTTGTGCGACATAAATGGCCTGCATCGGGCGCGGACTCATGAGGATGCGTACGAACTCATCGCGCACTCGTTCGCGTGAGATCTTGCCGAGTTGTGGTGCCTGCGTAGCGATGCCCTCTGCGGCCGTCCCATCAAGTGCGAAATCAAGTT
The DNA here is from genome assembly GCA_041675105.1 of Minisyncoccota bacterium. Taxonomy (GTDB): domain Bacteria; phylum Patescibacteriota; class Minisyncoccia; order Phycocordibacterales; family UBA2100; genus UBA10103. The sequence goes on along the minus strand of JBAYUL010000006.1, from coordinate 13,673 downwards.
CCGCCGAAAGTCGTACAGCGCGCAACATGCGGAGTGCATCCTCCTCGAACCGTTCCTGGGCTTCCCCAACCGTCGCCAGAATGCGGCGCTTCAGGTCTGTTTGGCCTCCGTGGAGGTCGACGAGTTCCTGCGACTCGGGGTCGTATGCGATCGCGTTGATCGTGAAGTCGCGTCGCTTTAGATCATCCTCGAGCTTTTCGCTAAAGGTCACCTCGTCCGGATGACGTGCGTTGGAATACTTCCCTTCAATACGGTATGGGGTCACCTCGATGACCTTCAATCGCGGGTCTTCGGACTGTGTCACGATGCCGACGGTGCCGTAATCGTTTTCATAGAATGTTTCCGGGAACAGCGCTTGGATCTGCTCGGGTCGCGCGTTCGTCGTGACGTCCCAGTCCTTGGGTTCACGGCCGATGAGTAGGTCGCGCACGCATCCTCCGACGAGGTACGCCTCGTACCCCGCGGCCTTGATCGCTCCGTGAATGTCTTGAACTACTTGTGGCACGACAAGTGTCTTTGTCATATGGTTATTGTATATCAACCTCTCTGGTGCTCCCGCCAGGATTCTCCTTCGCCTCTCGTCTCGCCGCCGCTCGACTCGGGCTAGGCACCGCCTCGCAATCTCGCCCGCTGGCTCGACGTGCTCCGGCGTTCGAATCCTGACGCATCATGCACCGCATGATGCTGCAGTCGCTGGTGCTCCCGCCAGGATTCGAACCTGGAATAACAGTTCCGAAGACTGTCGTGATATCCGTTTCACTACGAGAGCAAGTGAGGTCGTTCTTACACCTCTTAGTGCGGATACGGGGAATCGAACCCCGATCTCCACCTTGGCAAGGTGGCGTTCTACCACTAAACCATATCCGCAACTGCAAACGCAGTGCCGTGGATTATACAGTACTCGCTAGTGCCCGCAACGCGCGGCTAGTTCTTTGTGGGTACGGCCTGCTTTTCTTTCACGGATGCGACCGGCGTTGGTTTTGGCGAAGGAAGTTGCACCATGGGCGCAGCGGTGCGCGGCTCTCGAAATGCGACGATGACGCCGGCGATCGCGATGAGCAGTAGTACCAACGGTACCCACCCCGCCCCCCTGCACATCGGCGCCAAGTACCAGAAGGCAGCAAGAAGCGCGAATGGCACTCCAATGAGCACCCCAGGCAAGTATTCGGACCGATTGACCAAAGGCGGCTGTGTGAGGGCTACGGCGGCTGTAGCTGCCAAATAGAGCGTTATCAGCAAAAACCACAGCTCCAGTGAGCCGTTCCCTGTGCATACGCGATCCAGCCGCTCCCCAAGCGTGAGAGCGGTCACCGAGGCGGCAGGGATCGTTCCTGATGCGGATGTAGTCGTTGCAGCACCTGATGTTGCATTCCCACCTGTAGAAGAGGTTTCGGTAGAAGGTGCGGGTCCGGAGGAACCTGATATATATGAAGGGCGGGGCGCGGGTGTCGTGGCGTTACCTTGAACATCGAACGACACGACACTGAGACATACCGGTTGGCCCGACTGGGCGGACAAAAACGTTACGGACACAGGAAGTGAGCCGTATATCGGCGTCGATGGCACATCAACGTGGATCTTTAAGGATCCGTCGGTATTATTCCACCGCGACATATAGTTGAAGGGTACGCCGGTATCGCCTGTCGTCGCGAGAAGCGACACGTACTGACGATCTGCGATGACCACGTCAAATGATTGCAATTCCCCATTTGCCGTATACGGGGTCACACTGAGGACCCTCATCGGTGCACATCCGGTTCCATTCGGCGGCAAAACCTGCATTGTCTTTACGGAGATGGCGTCGGCAAATGCTGCAAATGGAGAAGAGAGACTGATAACAAAGATTGCGATCGCGAAAGCCGTGTATCCTCTGTGTCTCATATCGATACGTTAACCCTAGTATGGGGAAGTCTGGGCGTCAAGGATAAAAAGTGTTATAAAATGCCTTTGTTGAGCCATATTTTTGACTTTTATGTCCGATATATAACGGACAAAATTGCGAAAACAGTCGCCTTAGATGAAGAAATAATTAAATAGTAGCCAAAATAGCCCATAACTGTGGACAACTAAGGGGATATGTGGATAAAGGACGGACGTTACACGTGAAAATATGTCCGTATCCTATAGAAAATAGTCATAATATACGCCGTATATTAATGATTTCGTCTAAGACATTAAAATTCAGCAAATCTTCATAGAAACGTTGCTTAAGAAACATTCGAATTTTGTTTTCACGTGAAATCATTAGATAATCACCTTATGTACTCTGAGAAAAGAAAACTGGGTAACGTGGGGGAGGAAGTAGCATGCCAGTTCCTTGAGAGGAAGGGCTTTAAGATCATCAAGCGGAATTACCTGAAGCCGTGGGGGGAAATCGACATTGTTGCGGAAAAAGGCGATACAGTCCGTTTTATTGAAGTAAAGGCCGTTTCACGTGAAAGCCTGCCGGAGATTTCACGTGAAAACATAGATTATAGGCCGGAAGAACAGGTTCATCCCGCAAAACTCCGAAAGATAGCAAGGACCGCAGAAATGTACATGAATGAGTGCGGAGACGAGAGGGAATACCAGATCGACGTCGTCGGGGTGTTCCTTGACGTTAGGAACAAGAAGGCGCGTTGCAGACTGTACGAGCAGGTGATGTGAATCTAAAGGACACGTTGCGTATCACGTGTCCGTAAAGATGTCCTATAGAATCTGTGCTAAGATGCGTCGTCCACGGGGCGTAGTATACCGGTAGTACATCTGCTTTGGGAGCAGACAGACCGAGTTCGATTCTCGGCGCCCCGAACGAAGTGAGGAAGAGTAACGTGCCTTCGCACGTTACGACCGAGAATTGAAAGGCGGAGCCATGCCGCGCAGCGGCGGCGAGCCCGGGTAGGAGCCATTTAGCGAAACGAAGTGAGCTTAGTGAGCTGACGCCGATTCTCGGCGCCTCGAACATAACGGCTATTTTAGTATCTGATCCAAGAGCATCTTAATAAGACGCGGGGCCGTATGAGCACTGAATTGCTCCGTCTGCGCTACGGGGTTACCGCTGAGCGTCGTTGATAGATTGGAGCCGCTTTGCGCCGCAATATCGCGATTTATATAGCTGAGTGTGATCGCGCGTAGGTCACGATCGGCCGTGGTCGCGCCGTCGCTCGTCGTTGTAATGATGCCGATAAGTCGATTCCAGGCATTTACGATGGCGCCACCGGAAGAGCCGCTCTGAGCTTCGATAACACCGCCTACGGAAATGACGTCGACCGTACTGTCTACGAAGGTGAAGAGTTGTCGGATCGATGTGATGGAACTTGCAGAATAAATGTTGAAACCGGCTGACGAGCCGATAAATTCGGCGGGATAACTTGCGGCGATCACCTGGTCACCCAGAAAGCCGATCGCTTCGCGCGTATCGGGTGCGACGAAGGGGAACGAAGTTGGCAGCGGAGCGCCATCCGCCGACCCGACGATAGAGAGAAGCGCGTAATCGTGTTCGCCGGTACCCACCGGACGTGCCGATGTGATGTCCACCGCATGCGCCTCCATCCAGGCAGGCGGCAGATACATGACCTTCGGGATCCACCGGAGTACGGCGGGAGAACCGGTCCGTATATAGCAATTGAGGCCGACGCGCGGGCTTTCTGAGAGGAGCACGTATTGAGCCACGTGCGCGTTCGTGAGAATGATCCCTTTAGGATCGACCAGGACACCGCTGCCTGAAATGGGGCGGATACTTCCGTTCGGAGACATGCAGAGGATGTTTACGAGTGCACTTCGCGTTGCGGTATTCACATCTGGGAACGATGAGGCCGCAGTGGTGTACGGGTTCGATATGCGTGTGATCTCGACAGCAGAGGAAGTCGCCGCACTGGTCGTCGGAGATCTTGTGGCGACTTGCTTTATAGGAACTTTCGCCGCCACAACACTTTTTGTCGTCGTCGCGACAACAGCGGTCGGCGGTTTCGAGGGCGGAGTCGTCGAAGCTGCGGCGGCGCTTGCGGGCTGTGTAGTGATGGAGGAGACGACCGGGGTACTCGGCGCGGGCGGTGCCGCTTGGATGAGCACGTAAACTCCCGCGCAAAGGAGAACAAGTAATGCTATTTGTGCGCCAAGTGAGTTTTTCATAGGGTGCGGGATAGGAGAATCGAACTCCTGCTCTCAGTTTGGAAAACTGATGTTCTACCATTAAACTAATCCCGCTTACGTTCGCTTTGCGAACTTCAGCGGGCACGCCCGCCAATACGCGAAAGCTTGTCTACTGTACACGAATGAGTGGCTCAACACAAAAACCGCCTAGGGCGGTTTTTGTGTTCTCGAGAAACTAGGGCTACTGTCGAGCGAACCGAGAGGAATGAAAACGAGTTTTCATTCCCGAGCGAGCGCTGACAGAAAGAAATGAACCTAGGTTCATTTCTTATTTCACTGCATCCTTCAAAGTCTTCGAAGCGCGGAACTTCGGAACGCGCATCGCCTTGATCTGGATCGTCTCGCCAGTGCGAGGATTGCGTCCGGTGCGGCCGGCGCGCGTCTTGGCCTCGAAAATACCGAGACCTGCGATCGAGACCTCCTGTCCGCCCTTGAGCGAATCAGTGATCATCGCGATGATGGCTTCGACCGCGCGCTCTGCATCAGCCTTCGTCGAACCGATAGTCGCGGCAACCTTCTCTACCAAATCCATTTTATTTGCCATATGTATTGCAATTAATTAGATAAAATATGCACTTTCGACCTCACCTCACCATTTTGAGCCGTATTCTGGGGCTGTCAATCGTGTTCCTTGCGGCTATCCCCAGGTCTTAGGTCGTCCACATCGTATAGGAACGGCGCTATGAGAACTTCCCATAGCGCCTAAGATTATGGCCGTATATTCGTTATCGGCCGTACGATCGCATCCGATAGGCGGACAGCATATGTGTTGCGCTTGTCCTTGGAACGAGGCCGCATTTGCTCGTTGATCTCCCGCAGTTTCTTCAGCATCTCAGCCATGGCGACGGGAGGCAGACTATTCTGTTCGATGATGGGGTCGACGGAAATACTTCCGATACCGCCCGGATGCGCTACCGCGACTGCAAGCAGTGGAACAAAGGCCGTTCCACCCGTATCGAAACCGTGTATGGTGGTGCTCGCGGCCAAAACGTATGCGTGCAGGTCGTCCTCGCACTCTTCGCGCTTCTGTTCGGCGATCGCGGCGGCCTCATAGAGGTCGTCGGTCGGGTCGACGTTGGAGTTCGACACCACGTCAGTCGCGGGTCTCTCCGGCGGAACGATCTCGAACGCAAGCTTTGAGCCAGGGATGTCTTGTACAACTGACTTTCGCAGCAATTTAATGAGGTCCCGCGCAGCATCGCGAGAACCCACTATGGTTATCCCGATGCGCATGGCGCCCTCCTGTGTCTAATAGTTAACCTACGCTACGACGCGCGGCAGGTCAAACACCTTTTTGCCATACTATTTGGAAGATCTGTCTCATCGCCATCGCCGTCTTCTTATCGTCAATGACAGTAGCGCTGAGATTTTTTGCATCATCGATACGTACGAAATCTTCCGCAATCTCGATCGAGATATTGCCGGGATGTGAATACTCTTCCAGGAAACGAATGCGAACATTTTCCTTCGCTTCTTGTGCGAGCTTCGCAAGACCAGTCGCTTCTTGGCCGGATTTTGTGACGCCCATGAACCACTTTTCGGTCCCTTTTCGCGGCATCACGATATTGAACGAAATACCGGCCTCGACCGCCTTTCTGTCCCACTTTGCATAGAGGTCGATGACGCTTTGCTCGCCATCCGCGAGGTCTCCATAGAAGTTGTAATACGTCTTTCCGCGCATCGAATCGAATTTGAAGTCGATTGCTTCTTCGAGACCGCGCAATCCGTTGAAAAAGTAGACATTGGGGGTGTTTGGGCCGCCAAGCGCGTGGAGCATCGGTACGATCGATTCGACCGCATGAAGCTTCCGCTTCTGCTCGGCGAGGTACTCGCTGATATCGCGCGCAGCAAAGAGCGCTTTCTTCGCGTGGGGCACCTTGAGCACCAGCCCCTTCCGACGAAGTTCTTCGAGCACAACGTATACCGTCGGTTTTTTTACATCGCAATGCTGTGCGATCTCATACGCGGTCGTGCTCTCGAGCGCGAGCAGCGCAAGGTACACCTGCGCTTGCTTGTCGGTGAGTCCGATCTCTTGTAGTGTCTTCGCCAAGTGGTTGCCGCGGGGCATAGAAACACTGTAGAGTATATGACAAAAAGGTCAATAGTCTTGACTACTATCGATTATAGGCCTTCACGTAAGTATATTATAGCCATTTCTACAACAGATATTTTGACTATTCGTCAAGAAGGGGCTATTCATTCGCTTGGGAAAAGGAGTCGCACATGACAAAGGATACGCGAGAAAGTCTCATCGGCATCGTCGTGACAGTTGCGGTCATCCTTGTTATAGCAGTGGCAATCGACAGTTGCGCAGGTCCGAAACAGCCGTGGCAGCCCAATAGGCTTAATGCTGTGCAAGAGCATTTCGCCTGCAGACAGCTGGGCGAAAACGTGTACATATCGCGTGGTCGCTTGGAAATGTTCGAACAAGAAAAGGTCGAGCCCGACCAGATGTTCCGCGACATCGACGAGACGTACCGCACGCTTAACGGGAAATGGTGCAAAAAGGAGAATGGCGATGGACGAAAAAAGACGTAATGAGATCGCGTTTTTAATCCACTATGTCGACACGTGGCGCTTTGGCGATGTCGCAAGGGACATTGGCTTTGCGGCACGACAATATCGCGACGCAAAGAAGCAGATGAAGAAAACGGCGTCGAGTCTTGCGGAGATTGCGGCGATCTTCGAGGGATTTCCGGACTCGAACGAGCTCGAAGCGTACATCCTCGAGATGGCTTCAGTGAAAGTCCCGCTCGTTCGATCTGAGGGACAAAAAGATGCTTGAGCCGATGCGGAGGGAAGTCTACCGTGCCCTAAAGAAGGTGTTCGCCGGTATTCCTCGCACGGAACGAACTTCTGAGCAGCATGACGCTCTCACGGAACTGTTCCAGTATTATGACGACGAAGTCTCTGAGGCGTGCCGCAATATCAAATCGCTCGATGAAACGGTCTGGTACATCGCAGGGATTCTGGTCGGCTTGGGCGCGATCACGGATGCCGCGTTTGATCGTATGCGCATCAGAGCCTTCAAACTTACACACTGAACAGCTCCGACAAGAAAAGCCCTGGCGTGTTGATACACGCCAGGGCCACTTCTTTCCCTGTCGTCGGATCTTACTTTGCGTATTCGATAACGCGGGTTTCGCGGATGACCGATACTTTAATTTCGCCTGGGTACTGCAATTCTTTTTCGATCTTATCGGCGATGTCGCGGGCGAGCTTGCGCGCTTCGAGGTCGGAGCACGCCTCAGGCTTCACGATGACGCGAAGCTCGCGACCTGCAGCGATGGCAAAGCTCTTCTCGACGCCCGGCTCGGAGTTGGCGAGCGATTCAAGCTCCTCGAGGCGCTTGATGTAATTCTCGACTGAGTCGCGGCGTGCACCGGGGCGTGCACCGGAGATCGCATCGGCGACCTGCACGATCATTGACTCGGGGGTTTCATACGGGTATTCCTCGTGGTGTGCCTGCATGGCCTTTACCACCTCTTCGGAGATGCCGAACTTCTGCAGAATGCGGCGGCCTATCTCGACGTGCGTGCCGGGGACCTCGTGGTCGACGGCTTTGCCGATGTCGTGGAAGAGTGCTCCGGCGCGCGCCACGGCGACGTCGGCACCAAGCTCTTCTGCGAGCATACCCGCGAGGTGCGATACCTCCACCGAGTGGTCGAGCACATTCTGGCCATAGCTGGTGCGGAAATAGAGACGACCGAGGATCATGATGAGCTTCGGATCGAGATTCGGGACCTTTGCCTCATACGCAGCTTCGGCACCCTTCTTCTTGATGATGTTGTTGATCTCCTGCTCGGCTTTCTGCACGGCTTCTTCGATCTTGGCGGGCTGAATGCGGCCGTCGAGGATCAAATTCTCGAGTGCGATGCGTGCGATCTGGCGTCGGATAGGATCATATGACGAGAGCGTGAGCGTACCCGGTGTGTCGTCGATGATGACATCGACGCCGGTCGCACGCTCGAATGAACGGATGTTGCGGCCTTCTTTTCCGATGATCTTGCCCTTGATCTCGTCGTTCGGAAGCGCGACGGTCGTTGCGAGCACATCAGAAACGACTGAATTGCCGAGTCGATGCACCGCGGTCGTGAGGATCTCCTTGGCGCGCTGCTCAAGCTTTTCGTTGCTCGAGATCTCAAGCTTGCGCATACGGCCTTCGATATCGTTCTCGTACTGTTTCTCGATCGACTTGAGCAGGTCGTTCTTGGCTTCATCCGCGGTAAGACCCGCGATCTTCTCAAGCTTTTCTTGCTGCGCACGGATCACCGTTTGCGCCTCTTCGCGTGCGACGACAAGTTCCGAGTTCTTCTTGACGAGGGATTCCTGCTCGGAATCAAGGTTGGTCTGACGCTTGTCGAGCAGTTCTTCTTTGCGCACGAGCCGTTCCTCGGTCGATTTGAGGTCGCGTGCTCGTTCGTTGTACTCGTTCGTGAGCTGGTCAACCTTTTCGGTACCGCGCTTTTCTGCGTCGGCGATGATCTTCTTCGAACGCTCCTCGGCGTCGAGCATCATCTGCCGGATCTCAAGCTCCATCGACCCCTTTTTCCCGAGGGAAATGATGAGGCGAAGGAAGTACCCGAGACCAATGCCGGCAAGACCTGCAAAGGCGATGAGGAGAAGGACTATTTTTAATGACATACGCGTGGTGTTCCACGCGCTCGTTTTACGTACGCGAGAGCATTACATTCGTGAGTTGAACCGAGCCTCTCATACCTGAATAAGCGCTATGGAAAATTGAAATCATAAATACTAAGGTGTGAGTGCAATATATCACACACCCCTCTTCGCTGCTACATGAAGACCGGCTCAGGCGAGTACCTTGTCGATTATGCCGTATTTGACGGATTCTTCGGCCCCCATGAAGAAATCGCGATCCACGTCGCGCTCGATCTTTTCGAGCTTTTGACCCGTATTTTTGGCAAGTATCTTGTTGAGCTGCGCGCGCATCTTCAGGATCTGCTTGGCAGTGATCTCGATATCCGATGCCATGCCTTCCGCACCGCCCGACGGCTGGTGGATCATGATCTCTGCGTTCGGTAGTGCGAACCGCTTACCTTTTTCGCCGGCGGAGAGTAGGATCGCGCCCATTGAGGCTGCCATGCCGACGCACACCGTCGACACATTGGGCTGGATATGATTCATCGTGTCTAAAATGGCGAGACCAGCCGTCACCATGCCGCCGGGGGAATTGATATAGAACGAAATGTCCTTTTTCGGGTCCTCGGATGCAAGGAAGAGCATTTGTGCGACGACGAGATTTGCGACGTCACCGTCAATCGGGCCGCCGAGGAAAATGATGCGCTCTTTGAGTAGGCGCGAGTAAATATCGTAGGCGCGCTCGCCGAGCGACGTTTTCTCGATAACCATGGGAACAAGCATCTGTGCGCGAGGTGTAGTCACCCCGCCAGAAACTCTCACATTTTGATTTTGCATGTATCTTTTGATTTAGGCTGTTTATGTGCTCCGGATCGACATCGCCGAATTCTCAACGGGGCACGTATGGAATGAGTGTATAGAAAAGCACGGTGTCATGCAAATTATTTACGCGCTATACTATTCTCATGAATAAAGAACTCGAGGATCTCGGGCTTTCGGAAAAAGAGGCAAAAGTGTATCTCGCGGCCCTCGAGATCGGACGCGCGACGGCGGATCAGCTCGCAAAGCATGCAAAGATCGTTCGTCCGACGGCCTACGTGCAACTCGATTCACTCATGAAAAAAGGTCTCATGAGCACGTATGAGGAAGGGAAGAAAACATATTTTGCACCGGAGTCACCGGAATTATTGAAGCGACTCCTGATGCGACAGCAGGAACGTTTGCGTACGAAAGAGAATGAATTGACGAATTTACTCCCTGAATTGTTACGTCAGTACGAAAGTGCCGGCGAACGTCCGGTCGTCAGGTTTTTTCCGGGAAAAGAGGGCATCACCGTTACACGAGAAGAGGCCCTGACCACCAAAGAAAAGAAAGTCTTAACGGTTTTTTCTTATGATCATCTCCGAAAAGTGTTTTCCGAGAAGGAGCTCGACGACTATTCCGAAAAAAGGAGGAAATTAGGGATACACTCTCGAGGAATTCACCTCCATAAGCCCTATTTCAGCAAGGCGGGGCTCGATGAGCTTACCGAACGGCGTTTCCTCTCTCCGGAGGCACTGCCGCTGACGATCGACATCACTATTTTTGACGATAAGACCGCACTCCGGTCCCTGGAAGGCAGTCTCTTCGGGGTGATAATCGAAAGTAAACAGATCGCATCAAATATGAAAATGATCTTTAACTTTCTTTGGCAAAGTGCGAAGGGCCCCGAAGAATTGGAAAATAAATAGACCGGGAGCAGCGCGCCCCCGGTCGTCTCGTCGTGTGGCATATGCGGAAGTCACAGGTCCGCTTACTTTCTCAGTGCGGATCCGGTGAAACAGGTGCGCCATTCATTGGATGAATGCACGCGATGTATTCCGACGGACTACTCGCCGTCGCCGAATCGCCAATGCGTATCGCGCATGGTGATTGTCCTCCGATAGTCGATGCCCCAAAGAACGGGTAGGGCAGGGGCTCTGAACGCCCAAACCCGAGTAGTGGAATCGGAATTCCACGACTGGCGGGAGTCTAGCACAGTCAAACGTGTGTGTCAAACGAAGAATCCACTCAAATTGAATACTGTCAGATAGATATGACTATCCATGCCATAGGAATGGCTTATAATATATACATAGACTAGCCCTGGGTATCGAGATGTCATAAACACTTGACAGAAAAAGGAGCCTGTGTATACTCCATTTGTCAGTGCGAACTGACGCCCGCTTCGGAGGCCCGCCATTGGAGCGGTCGTTGAAAACTGAATAGTTCGAAAATCAATCCTTAACCATCTGTGGGCCCGGAATGTCTGCAGATGTGTAAAAAATACGTGAGTGTTCCCTGCGCCTCCCCCCGGAGGCATTCGCCTTGGGGGGCGGGCGCAGGGCGCGCTCGCGTGTCTGCCATAGCTTTATGCGACGGCAGGCGATTCCTTGCCTGCCGACACGTGCGGGCCACCAAAAATAAAATAATGCGTAATGCATACTACTTAACTTTTGCGTGGCTAACCTGCAATTGTCGGTAGCAAAGGGATCTGTCCGCCAGCTGGTGGAGATTCCAAGAAGTTCCGAGCATGCGGGTTACGCATGCTGGCTGTCAACGACGGCCATGCCGACCCTCAGAAGGGGGAAGGGAGAAAAGAAAGTAGGACGTCCGAGTTCTCGGACGTGCACGCTTTCCTTCGTAAACCTTGTCGTGTTGCAACACCTCGGGGTATGGCACGGAGTTGTCATCGCCGTTGAACCGGCTAAAGTCGCGTCGCGACAGCTCCTGCAATTCTTCTCCGGAGTGCCGTCCGTAACACGACGGATTTTGGAGAAGCGGGTGGCCTACGGCGCACGAAAGTGCGACGGGCCACCCAACCATTTGAGTTTTGAGCGATTCTCTAAAAATCGTTCGCTTTTTTGAGTCCGTGAGCTGATCACGGATTCAAACTGAGCACACAACCCAGGAGGTACCCATGTGCGAAACGACTATCGTTGTTGCCGCGGATGGGCACATCCGCGGGGTCTACACTTGGACCGGGGGTTTCAAACCCCTCAAGTGCCCCCGTAAGCCCGTCACTCAGGACACTGTTCTTGAGTGTGCGGTCCGTTTGGAGCGTTGCGGCCGTCGCGACGAAGCAGAGTTTCTGCTGAACCGGTATCTTGCCGGTTTCCGAGTGGAACTTACGGAATAGGGGGAGCTTGCGACTTGCGGCTCCTCCGTTCTATTCAGTCCGTGAATGGTCGCGGGTTGATAGATAGATCGAGGAAGGAAGATGAAATTCCAGGTTCAACAGCAAGTATTTGTCTGGCGTGGCAAGTATGGCGAACACCTCATGCGTTCGGTGGGGGAGCCGCACGACACGATCGATCAGGCTTTGGCGGCGCTGCTTGAGGCGCAGGCGCGCACCGAAGTGATCGTTCCCGACAATTATGTACCGATCGTCGGCAACGACAATCGTTCGTACCACGGGTTCCTCATTGAACCCCTCTGGGAGGATGGAAAGAAACGGAAGTATCACAAAGCCTGACCCGATTCCCTGAAAGGAAAAGTCAATGGCATGTACAAAGTTGAAATGCGCGTTCGTATGCGCGCTTGTGGTGGGGCTTTTTTGTCTTACCATCGCGGCGCAGACGGCGCGTGATGACAGCACGGCTGTTAGACGCGGACTATCCTTGGGTAGCCCGCGTTTTTTATTTGTGGTCGTGGCTTTCGGCGGTGTGGCCGACCGCTTCCGTGTTGCCTTCGAGGAATCGGAGCGTCGCTTCGTTACGCATCGCGTGGGAGATGTGCGAGCGGAGAGCGTGCTCATCGGCATTCGGGTAGTGCTCGCGTGCGTGCTGCATCTCGTGTTCGAGCGCATCAGCCGGCGGCTCTATCATTTCTTTGCGGGCTATTTCAGCAAGGATAAGACGGACTTTGGCGCGTTTGTCGGCCGCATCGTTCCAGCTGGCCCGGATCTCCTCGCGCGTCTTTTTCGTCTCTACAAGGTACGATTCGAATGTTTGTCCCATGCGCGAAAGATCGTCTTTCATACGCGCTTCCATATCGTCGAGCTCGTATTCTCGCAATGACGCCGGATAGGAAATGCTGGATTTGCTGGTGAGCTCGTCGAGAATAGCAGCACGACGTTTTTCGAGAGCGCGGAGCTCCTTTTCCTGGCCGATGTTCTTTCGGAGCGCTTCGGAAAATGCGGCAGCACTTTCATAGCCGAGTGTTTGTACGAACATATCATCGAGTTCCGGCAACTCCTCTACTTTTGCTGCTTTGGATTCTTCGGCGGCTTTTTGCGGATCAGTGCCCGCCTCTATCTTATCGATGCGGCTCCTTTCGCGACGCAAATGGGTGAGCGCGTCCGAGTGCTCTTTGTCGGATACACTCGTGTCTTCTTTGATAGCTCGGAGTTTCTCGGCGATCTTTTTGTATTCGGGAAGTTCAACTTTTGGAGCGAGCGCGGCGCGTGCCGTGAACGTCAGCGGTTTGCCGGTTTCTGGAGCACTGGTCGTGACCCGTGGTGCCTCCACGATCGCCACCTGCTCTTTGGCGAGGATAAGAGGAAGCTCGCTTTCTATCGCGAGTTCGGCTGCGTGGCGCATAAGAGCTCCTTCTCCGTACACGCGGATGATCGCGTCCTCGGGCGCCTTGCCCGGGCGGAATCCGTCGAGCGTGGCGCTCTTCTGGATATTCTTCAGCGCAGCCGCGCGATGTGTCGCGAGCGCTTCAGCCGATATCTCGGCAGTGACTTCTACTTCCCACGCCTTTTTGTCGTGGGACACTTTTACATTGGTTGCAGTACTCATCGCGCGAGTTTACATGCAAATACCCGCGACCGCAATTTACTCAGTACGTTGAGGTCGCGTCGCCGGGGATGAACGGCAACTGCTGATCGTCGTTATTGGAGTTGAGTCCAGTGGTCGTGAAATAGAGTGCCCCGAGCATAAGGATGAGCACAATGATGATGATGCCGACGGTCGGCC
>JBAYUL010000005.1:0-20128 GCA_041675105.1 Minisyncoccota bacterium | reverse complement strand
TCGTGCCTCTTCCATCGGCGACTGCTTGATGGGGAAATATCTGTTGGAGAACATCCATGCTGCCTACCCGGAAGCGCAGTGCACGATGCTCGTAGCGGGGAAGGGAGGCATGATCCGTGATCTGCTCGCGGCGTATCCATGGATAGAAGTCGTTGAGGCGAATACGAGAAATCCGAAATCCATCTGGGTCGCGCTCAGAAAGCTATACCCGAGCGATGCCACCGTAACCCAGTATTCTGGTCGCGGCTCGTTCTCCACCGGCAGCAAGCTCTTCGCCCGTCTGCTTACTCGCCATGGGCGGCTTGCGGGCTTTATGGATGCGTGGCCGCTGAACCGGTTTCTGTTCGACCATCTCCTGCCGTTTAGCATGCGCCGGGCGATGCGGCTGCACGAGTGCGACGCGCTCGAAGCGCTCGGGATACCGGTGAGCCTTCCCGAGATCAAGCTCGTTCCAAAAGCAGGAAATGAGATTGTAGAAAAGCTCGACCTCTCGGCAAGTTCCTATATCGTCTTGAACCTTTTTTCTGGCAGTGCGAAACGGGGTCTTTCGCTTGAGAAGCAGAAAGAGATAGCGTGCGGACTACAGGAAGCATTCGGTCAGGACAAGAAGATTGTCCTCACCGGAGGTCCGGCAGACGAGTTACTCATGCGGAGTATCCGAGAGACGATCCCAGAGGTGCTGCTTGCCCCGAGGCTTTCTATGCAAGAGCTCATCACACTGGTCACCCAGAGCGCTGCGGTCGTGAGTCTCGATACTGGGGTTGCGCACATGGCCGCGCAGACTGGCGCGCCGCTCATCGTTATGCGCACCTGTTGGGGGTATAACTGGTGGACCAGAGATCAGTATCCACGCGACGGTATCATGATGCTTGCACACGACGAGCTGTGCGCGCAGGGTCATTTCGGAAAAGATTTTCCAGCATGCCTGGGCACCATAACGCGCGCGGAAGTGACCGAGGCTCTCGACACCTTACTATCATGATCATACATTTCTTCACTTTCAGCGACGCGAAAGGCGGGTCGTCCCGACAGCGGGCATTTCGGGTCGTCGAGGAACTTCGTGCTCGAGGCGTCGATGCACAGATACGCCAGCCGCACGTGCTTCCGATGTCGAACGTGCCATGGCCGAGGAAGTTCTCGCTCATACTCGAGCTGTTCCGGTCGCTCATCCTGATTAAAAAAGGGGATATCGTGTATCTGCAGCGAGCTATCGCGAACAAGTATTTTTTCGTCATTATGGTCGCGTACCTTCTTCTCTTCCGGCGGAAGATGGTCTTCGATTTCGACGATCCTGTGTATGTGCACACACCTTTCAAGACGAAGATCTTTACCAAGATGGCTGATGCAGTTATCGTGTGCACTCACGGGCAGCGGGAATGGGCGATACAACACAATTCGAACGTGCACATTTTCCATATCGTAGTCGATTTCCCTGCCTATCAGAAATTTACGAAACAGTACGAAGAAGAAAGCGCTCCGCTCCGCATCGGCTGGGTAGGGACTGGACCCGAGCATCTCGCAAATCTCCAGATTCTCGCTTCAGCCTTCAAGAAGCTGCTTTCTCAGAACCACTCGCCGTTTGTCTTTGTGCTCATCGGCGCATTGAAAAACAAGAAGGTATATGGACTTTTCGAGAATATACCGGGACTCAAGACTGAGTTCATCGACGAGCTCGATTGGAAGAATCCCGAGAGTGTACCGCGAGAGATTCAGAAGTTCGATATTGGTGTGTTGCCACACTTGAGCGATGGTATATGGAATCAGAACAAGACATCACTCAAGATCCTCGAGTATATGGCATGTGGCGTCCCCTCAGTCGTGAGCGCATTTGGAGAGATGCCCTACCTCATAGTCGATGGCGTGAACGGTTACCTTGCGCGTACTGATGAGGAGTGGGCACAAAAGCTCGAAAAGCTCCTTTCCGACGCAGTCTTGCGAACAAGGTTGGGCAAGGCTGGGCAGGAAACAGTAGAAAAGAATTATAGTTACAACGTGATGATTCCACGCCTCATACTGTTGCTCAGGAGTTTTGAAAATAAAAATTCCCAATAAAGAGGAGAGGTTTTACACGTTCGACAAAACAATTTAAGATCCCAAGCGAGAAGCTAGTTGACTGACAATCTCTCGATGTTCTTCGAGTATCGGGTTAGGAAGGTCCCGGACATTGAACCATTGGCGGTTTTCATCGGTGTCGACTGTACCCGAAGTAACGTGTGCTACATAAAGGAGAGAGAGGAGTGAGAGTTTATTGTGCTCGTTTACCGGATATTCCTTATGGTCGGTCAAACGTGCCTCAATTGGTGCACCGATTTCATCGTCAATCAGTCGTTGAAGTGCTTCATCGTTTGTTTCTCGTGCGATATGGCGAGTGCCAGGGATATGCCATTGTCCAGGGTAGGGCTCAGCCGGGTTTTCGTCTGCTGAGGGGCGTTTCGTAAGGAATATGCGTCCCTGTTCGTCAAATATACCCACTTCGGACGAGATACTTTTCATCGTGAGTCGATGAGCTTCGTATATGTCATGAGGCATCGGATACGCTAGTGGCGTCTCGCCCGCGCTCCGCGCCGCGAGCCACGCTCGATTATTTTCAGCAATTTTCTTGAACGTAGCAAGCGCTGCCACACGCTCCTCCTCTGTCCATGGACTAACCATCCCCTCATTTCATCAGACTTGCGGATATTGCGCAACATTCGCGCGCACGAGTTGATTAACTTGTCATCGGAGAGTACCATCAGGCCATGAAAAGGCTCGGCAACACGACTATATTAGTGTGTGGCGGTGCTGGTTTTATTGGCTCGAATTTCATACGACGCGTTCTGTCAGAGTCTCCAAAAACTAGAATCGTCTGTGTCGACGCACTCACCTACGCTGGCAACAAGGAGAATCTGAGAGGGCTCCCTAAGGAGCGTCTCCTTTTCGTAAAGGGAGATATTACTGACAACGTGCACATGCAGAGGCTTTTTAAGAAGTACGTGCCGGCGTATGTGGTGAATTTTGCCGCAGAATCGCACGTCGACCGGAGTATTCATGGTGGAGCCGAGGCGTTTGTGCGTACGAATGTGCTTGGGACGACCGTACTGCTCGACGCTCTTCGCGACACGCCTTCGGTGAAGAAGTTTGTGCAGGTGAGTACTGACGAGGTGTATGGAGCTCTCTCGCTCACTACCAAGAAAGCGTTCACTGAGCGCTCGCCACTCGCCCCGAACTCCCCCTATGCCGCATCGAAGACTTCGGCCGACCTCATCGCGCACGCGTATTTCACCACCTACGGGTTACCTATCGTGATTACTCGTTGTTCTAATAATTATGGGCCGTATCAACATCCAGAGAAACTCATACCGTTCTCTATAATGCGCCTTATGGAAGGGAAGCCGATAGCGATATATGGCGATGGGAAATACGTGCGCGATTGGATTCATGTCGATGACCACTGTTCGGCACTTGCTCTCGCCCTCATAAAGGGAGTCCCGGGAGAAGTCTATAATATCGGTGCTGGTGAAGAGATAGACAATCTGACCCTCGCGAAACGCATACTCAAGTACTTCAAAAAAGACACGTCTGAGATTGTATTTGTGAAAGACAGGCCAGGTCATGACCGTCGATATGCCATCGACGCATCGAAGATAAGAAAGGAGCTCGGATGGAAACCGAAACACTCGTTCCATACCTCGTTCGAGCCGACAATCGAGTGGTATGTCGAGAATACGGAATGGATATGGCGCGCGCTTGTGCGTGCCGGCGCCGCGAATACTCATCTATGAAAGGGGTCATTCTTGCCGGAGGGTTAGGGACGCGGCTTCATCCGCTCACCAAAATAACCAACAAGCATCTGTTGCCAGTGTATGACAAACCGATGATTTTATATCCAATCGATACATTGAAGCAATCAGGGATTGTTGAAATCATGATTGTGTGCGGCAGGGAGCACGCGGGACATTTTATGCAGTTCCTCGGATCAGGAAAGGAGTATGGTGTGCGGCTTTCCTACGCGCTTCAGGATATGAATAATGGTGGCATCGCTGATGCGCTTTCGTACGCTGAGGATTTCGCCGATAATGAACCGGTTGCGGTCATACTCGGGGACAATATTTTTGAGCGTGATTTCAAAAAGGCAGTAAACGAGTTTAAGGGTGGAGCAACGGCGTTTTTCAAAAAAGTAAAAGACCCACAACGATTTGGCGTCCCTGTTTTCTCCAAGGACGGGGGAAAGGTTCTCCGTATCGAAGAGAAACCGAAGAGCCCGAAGTCTTCCTATGCCCAAACAGGGTTCTGGCTGCTTGATGCGACCGTCTTTTCCATCATCAAGACTCTTAAACCCTCTGGGCGAGGCGAATTGGAAATGACCGACGCGATTAATTATTATGTACGCGAAGGAAGCTTATCCTTCAGTTTCGTTCGGGGGTCTTGGTTAGATGCTGGAACTATTTCGTCGTTGTTCGCTGCCTCAGTTTTCTTCAGTAAACTTAAGAAGTAATTTATGGAGAAATTTAAAACCACGCCGCTCGCGCTCCCTGGAGTCGTGCTGATAGAGCCACGACTCCGACGGGATGATCGAGGTTTCTCGGTTAATGTTTATAATGCCGCCGACTTTTCTTCTCTCGGCATCCGAACTGTTTTCGTCGAGGACTTTACTTCATTCTCAGGGAGAAACGTAGTGCGCGGCCTTCACTTTCAGCGAGCGCCGCACGCGCAGGATAAACTTGTCCGCTGCACCAAAGGAGAGATTTTTGATGTCGCAGTTGACTGCGATCCCGTCTCTCCCACTTACGGGCACCATGTCTCCGTGCGTCTAAATGGAGATAAACAAGCCATGTTATATATCCCAGGAAAATACGCTCACGGTTTTTGCGTAGTAAGTGACGAAGCCATAGTCGAATATAAGCTAAGTGACACCTATCACGCGGAATTGGTCGGCGGCGCCCGTTTTGACGACCCGTTTCTAGATATCACGTGGCCAGTCTCCGAGCCCATCCTCTCAGAACAAGATAAGTCATGGGCCCCTCTGTACCATGAATGAAGTTATCCTAATAACGGGAGGGGAAGGTGTTCTTGGGTCTTATTTTAGCTTCGGGACGCGGATGGGACAGAAGGATTTCGACGTTACTGATTTCGACACGGTAATGAGGGTGTGCACGGATATGAGGCCGAGAGCCATCGTGCACTGCGCGGCATTGACCGACCTTTCCTTTTGCGAAAAAAATCCTGAAAGAGCATATCTCATCAATTCAGTGGGGACATACCACATGGCTTTGGCGGCGCGTGTTGTCGGAGCGAAGCTTATCTATATCTCCACCTCTGACGTATTCGATGGCTCTTCCGATGGACTTTATACGGAAAAAGACACGCCGAATCCCGTGACGGTATATGGGCGCTCAAAACATCTTGGAGAACTTGCGGTAGCGGGTGTTCTTGAGAATCACCTCATTGTGAGGGTGTCATGGATGTTCGGCGGAGGTCCGGGGAAAGACGACAAATTCGTTGGGAAGATTCTCGCGCAGAAGGGAGTTCCTGAAATACGCGCTGTCATGGATAAGAAAGGGTCTCCTTCCTGGGCAAGAGATATCGCCGTGGCGGTACGGAAACTTCTCAATGAGGATGCTCGCGGCATTTATCACGTCGGTGGCGGTGTCGCGACGCGGTATGAGATGGCTCAAGAAATTGCTTCGATTGCCAGGTGGGAGACAAAAGTCGTTCCAGTAGACTCGTCAGAATTTGTCTCCGCATATCCGATCGGAGAAAACCAGAGTATGCCTCTGTCGACGCTCGTGCGCCCTTGGCGGGAATCTCTGCAGGAATATATCGAGACAGAGTGGGATATCATGGAGAAAACAGCATGAAAGAAAATCCGGACATCTCCATAGTGGTGTTGAATTACAACACGTCTGATTTGTTAAACGGAGCGCTCCAGTCGATTGTGGAGACAGTCGGGGATCTGCACGTCGACGTGGCGGTCATCGATAATGCTTCGACCGATGGCGGATTCGCACAGGTGAGTGCGGAGATAAAAACGAATCCACTCTTCACGTTCATACAGCGGGACAAGAATGTCGGCTGGGCGGCGATAAATAGCATGCTTGCGAAGAAGGGGCGATACATCCTGACGCTCGACCCCGATGCTGTGCTCCATCCAGGCGCGCTCCAGACCCTACTCGCTTTCATGGATCGTACACCGAAGGCGGGTGCCGCGACGGCGAAGCTCCTCAATAGCGACGGCACGCCACAGCTCTACTACCGTCGCATCATGACGCCGAAATCTGCGTTCTTCATGACAGTCTTCGGTCGCATCATCGATAAGTACTTTTTCGGTTTACGACAGTTCAAGCGCAATCGCTACGATGATCTTAATCTCGACGTCGTGTCGGAAGTTGAGCAGCCCGCGTGGCCCTGCCTCATTTGGCGGCGCGAAGCGCTCGGGCCATACGTCGTCGATGAGCGTATCCCGTTCTACTTTGTCGATGTCGATATGAGCAAACGCGTGTATGACAATGGCTACAAGATATATCTCGTGCCGCAGGCGACTATCACGCACTTGAAGTCGGCCTCTTTCGGTAGGACCAATGATACGTGGCGTCGGAACGAATACAACCGGAGCATTCGCGTGTATATGAGACAACACTATCCACGTTCATACCTGGCGCTTGCTCCGGTACTCGCCATTGATCGGATGCTTCGCGCGGCCATTCGTATGCTCACCGGGAAGGAACCGCTCCGCTGAAACCAAATCGTGGTATCGTGGGTACTAATTAAGACGTATGCATGACTATACTCATAAGGCGGTTTGTCGCGTGTGTGAGGGGACGGATCTGGTGAAAGTGCTTGATCTTGGCTCGACACCGCCGGCGAATGCGTACCTGAAGGAGGAGGACTTGAGGAAGCCTGAGAAATCGTTTCCGCTCGCGCTGTATTATTGCCGAACCTGCTCACTCGCGCAGCTCCTCGATGTTGTCGACCCGAGCATCCTTTTCAAGGATTATCACTTCTTGACGGGAGCGAGCGCACCGTCAATCGCACACTTTAAAAAATACGCCGAAGAGGTCATAAAACCACTCATTACATCAAAAGACGATCTGGTTATCGATATCGGCGGCAATGATGGCGTGCTTCTGAGTTTCGTGAAGGACTACGCGCGCGTGCTGAACGTCGATCCGGCCGACAATCTCGCCCCAATCTCAGAGGAGAAAGGCGTGCCATTTTACTCGGCCTTTTTCACCTCAGAAATCGCTGACAATCTCATTGCGAAATACGGCACGGCAAAGGTGGTGGTAGCGAACAATGTATTTGCTCATACCGACCCGCTACGGGATGTCTTTAAGGGGGTCGCGAAGCTTATTGGCGAAGATGGCGTCTTTATTTTCGAGGTACATTGGCAGAAACATCTCCTTGAAGAGGGCGCATTCGATCAGATTTATCATGAACATCTCTGCTTCCATTCACTCCATGCGCTCAAGCATCTTGCCGAGTCGGTGGGTATGACGATATATGATGTCGAGATAGTACCGATGCAGGGACAATCGTTACGCGTATTCGCCTCGAAGCATAAGGTTCCGACTGAAAATGTTGCGCGTATCCTGAAAGAAGAAGAAATGGCAGGCCTCACCGATGAGAGAGCGCACCGCGCCTTTGCCGAGAAGGTGGAGGAAAATAAGAAGAAGCTGCTCGTGCTTCTCGCCGAACTTAAGGCGGCGGGGAAGAAGATTGTCGGCTACGGAGCGCCCGCTAAGAGCACAACGTTGCTCAACTATTACGGAGTGGGGCCCGAGACGCTCGAGTATCTCACTGACACTACGCCCTTGAAGCAGGGTCTCTACAGCCCGGGCACGCACATCCCTATCGTTTCGCCAGAACGATTACAGAGTGACAGGCCGGACTATATCTTGCTGTTCGCGTGGAATTTTAAGGATTATATCTTGGAGAAGGAGAAGGACTTGCGCGACGCCGGAGTGAAATTCATCATTACGATACCGACCGTCGAGGTCATATAAGGAAATGAAGACCGCTGTTTTTCTCTATGAGATAGAACAGCTCGATCTGCTCGATTCGCTTGTCGCGGATCTAAGCAAAAGAGCTGACAGCATCATCGTATCTCTCGATGCGGAGGTTGATTATGCGCTTGAAAGGCGCGGCGTGCCGTTTATCTCGGGGAAGACGCTTCAGAATCGTATGGAACCGAGCGCGTATATGCGTGCAGACGAGATAACCGCTCTTCTCTGTGAGAGTGAGGAACTTTCGTTCCTGACACACCGAGCGGTCTCACTCGTGAAGCCGCTTCGGCTCGTCATCCATCAATATTTCCAGAACCTTCTGTACTACACGGATGTCATTGGACGTTTTGTGGAGCAGACGTCCGATATCGAACGTCTCGTCATACCGGCTTCGTCCATCTCTGTTTCGAAAACAAGCGGTCCGCTCGCGCGCGAAGAAGTGCGAACGGTTATCGAGGCTGCGGAGTTGGTGGCACTTGCACGCAATATCCCTTGCGAGGTGCACGGCTTGCCGCAAGTCGCACGCATGGAGAGAAATCGGTGGTGGCGGGAGACAGTCTTCGGGACCAAACGCTTCTTTTTCGGTATCACCCTCTTTTTGTTTAATGGCGTCCTCGCCGCGCGTCCGCGGCGACGTCTGTGTCTCATAGCGAGCGACTACTGGCGCAACATGACACCCGTGCTAAACGAGTTGTCAGAAGAAACCGAGATCATCATGCTGGACCGGAGCGAAGCGTTGAAGGCCGGTTTTCGAAATATATGGCGACACAAGATGCAGTTCGTGCATATCGCGCACTTCCTGACCCTCGCTGCCAGGTTGCGCTCGTGGAAGCAGGCCCGTGCACTCGCCGGACAATGGGCAATTGTGCGTGCCGACGCTTGGAAGGAAAGCGATTTCTCGTTCGGCATGAGCGACGTGCGCTGCACAGCTGATCGCATCATGACACGTCTTATCGATGAGGCATTGCATGATGTGATTCGTGATATAGAAGGGGCGTATGCGATGTATGAACGACTCGCTCCGGATGCCGTCTGGCTGCGCGCGAGTGTGAGCGGACAGCGGCATTTTGCCATCCTGCCGCTCGTCGCGTGCGAGATAGGTCTGCCGGCGCTTGAGGTTCAGCATGGGGGAGAGTATCTCGGCAGAGGCTCTCCGACCCGCGAGCATCCGGCGCAGTATCTCGCAGTGTACGGAAAGCTGGTCTGCGATGAATTTCGCGCGCTCGGGTATGAGTCAGAGCGGCTCATCGTAGCGGGCTCTCCGCGGTTCGACGCCTATGTGAAAAACAAGAAGCCGAGGGTAGCTTCTGACTCAACAGGCATCACTATAGTGAGCAACACGCCGACCATAAGCGTCGGCGAACGATATGGCACGTATTCGGTGGAGGAGTATTTTCACACACTTGGTGAAGTAGCGCGAGGCGTACCTGACGTACGCTTGCTTATTGCTTCTCGTTCTGCTTCGGTCCGAAGTGCGTTCTTCGAAGAGGCACGCGAGCGCGGGCTGGCAGGTATTCCGTATGAGAGTGTCGGTACGACGCCGTTGCCAGAACTCTTTAGACAGGCGGATATCTTCGTCTGCAGTCATTCGACGGTCGTGTACGAAGCGCTCCTGTATCGCTTACCCGTCGTTATCGCCTCATTCGCGCCGGTAGAGAAGATGATGACCGATTTCCATTTCAGGCCTTTTGAAGAGGCGGGCGCGGTCGCCATCGCGCACACTCCAGAACAATTGCGCGAGATAGTGGGAAAGCTTGCAGCTGATGCCGAAGCTCGGGAACGGATGAGTGCTGCGGGCGAGGCATTTATGAAAGAGCAGTTCTCTTTTGATGGGTATTCCTCAAAGAGGATTGCTGACCGGATACGCGCTTGGGCGTCTTCTAGAGGCTCAATTGCAAACGGCGCAGCTTGTCCTCAGTGACGCTCCAGTCCTCGATAGTATTGATATCGGTGTCGAAAATCTCATCCATCTTATAGAGATCAACCCTATCGCCGTATAAGTTGCAAGGCGATTGGTAGAGGTTCGTGGTTTTGAGTACATAGACGATATCGTTTCGGAAATAACAGAGAGGGAGATGGTCGCTTCTTCGCGGAATATCTTTCAAAGCGCTACCGGTAAAGAGGTGAGCGCCTTGCCCGGAGTCCTCAACTATCATCCAGTGGGGGTTATGATTGCCGAGCGCTTTGCATACCGAAATTGTCGAGTCCGCGCCACTTTTCTCGAACTGTTCGATAGCCTTATCGAGATGCTCGGCAGTGCGCAATGGATTAGTGGTCTGGAGCAAGGCGACGACGTCGGGAACATAGTTCTCATTCTTTTTGAGCCACTCTACCGCGTAGAGGAGTAGTCCCTCGATATCGCCGCCACCTGCAGAAATCTCTGTAGGCTCCATGAACGGGACTTCTGCACCGGCCTCTCGGGCCATCTGCGCAATCTCTTCGTCCTGAGTGCTGACGAGGACACGGTCAATCTTCGTACTCCCCTTAGCCGCCTCTATTGCCCATACCGGGAGGGGTTTCCCGAGCATCGGGAGAAGGTTCTTGCGGGGTAGGCGCTTCGAATCTGACTTTGCAGGAATGATGGCAACTATCTTCATTTCGGCTTGGTTATACCGTACTATAACACTCTATGATTCCTTTAGGTCTCATCCAAGGGCGCCTCACTCCAAGTAATGGCAGAGGGATACAATTCTTCCCGCACGGGTCAGGGGAGTGGGAGAGGGAGTTCGAGCTCGCCCCTGCTGTAGGTATCGCGCACATAGAGTGGGTGTGTGAGCCGGATAGTCTTTTGTTCACCAAAGAGGGGCAGGAGGCAGTCCGTGCGGTTATGGCGAGGACTGGCATTACGGTGCGCAATATGGACCTGCACGAGCTATTGACCAAAGCCGACATTGCCGCACACCCAGATGAATTATTTGAAAAGATTTGTGCCGGCCTCGCCGCGGTTGGTGGCGGAACGGTTGAATTGCCTCTCATGGACTCCTCGTCGCTTATCCCGCGAGAAACGCGCGACTTACGGGTAGCGGCGCTTCGCAGATTTGTAGCGATAGCGAAGACGCACAGTGTCTCTGTTGCTGTTGAGACAGATTTGGGACCCGCGGCACTTGTTGCGCTTCTGCAGGAAGTGCCGGAAGTGTCCGTGGTATACGATGTCGGCAATAGCGCGGGACTAGGATACGACCTTGAGGAAGAGTTGAGCGCGTACGGTCCGCACATCTCGAATGTGCACATTAAAGATAAGCCGATTGGCGGTGCGACGGTTCCGCTCGGTACGGGGAGCGTCGATTTTTCACGGCTGTTCTCAATGCTCCGCAGAATGCACTATACTGGGACAGTGACGCTTCAAGCGGCCCGCGGCGAGGATGGCAGGGAAGTTGAAACTATTGCGCGCTATGTCAGTTTTATACAAGAACGGTGGGAAGCCGCCAAACACTCATAATTCATGAAAAATCTTTTCGATATACAGGGCAGAGTGATTATCGTCACTGGCGCGAGTGGGTACTTGGGTCGTGGGTATTGTAAGACACTCGCTGGAGCTGGCGCGATGGTCATCGGCTGGGATGCCCGACAGGGTGAGGGTGTCGAGCGGGTCGACATCACCGATGAAGCACAGGTAGAAAGGGCGGTCGCAGCTATCGTGACGAAACATGGTCGCATCGACGGGCTTATCAACAACGCGGCGATGAACCCATGGCCGGGCGATCCGGATGCAGACAAGCAATTTGTCCCGTATGAGGACTATCCCATCGAGCTCTTTCGCAAGGAGGTGGACATCAACCTTACCGGCATGATGATCGTGATGAAGCATGTTGCGCCCATCATGATGAAGCAAGGGAAGGGGTCAATCGTGAACGTCGCTTCCGAAGCGGGCGTAGCGGCGCATGACCATCGCGTGTACCAAAATCCAGGACGATACAAGTCGCCGGCGTACACAGCGAGTAAAACGGCCATCATCGGCCTCACGCGACAGTGGGCGGCACGCGTCGGCGAGCACGGTGTGCGCGTCAATTCGTTCTCGCCGGGCGGGGTCTACAATCCGGCAATGCCTGAAGATTTCATGAAGCGCTTTGGCGCGATGAACATGCTTGGCCGCATGGCGCAGCCCGGCGAGTACGAAGGAATCATGCAGTTTCTTTTGTCCGACGCCAGCTCCTTCATGACCGCCGCGAATCTCGTGGCGGATGGCGGGAAGACCGCGTGGTAATCGCATGGATGTCTCATTGCAAACTCTTGCCCAGAAGATAAAAGTTTTCTTCTGCGATTCTGACGGGGTACTCTTCCCAAACACTGTGCTCATGGGTGCGCCATATAAAGCGAAATACCGCAGCTACTATGACGGGCTCGGCCTTCTTTTCTTGCGTGAGCTGGGTATCCGCGTTGTTTTCATTACCAATGAAAAAGGCGAAAGTGCCGCAGCACTCCGCGAGACGGTAGAGAAGTTGAACAGTCTCCCATCGTCGAAGCCGCAGAAGGTCGACGGGTGGGAACCGATTGTCCTGTATGAGGGTCAATCTGATGTGACGAAGCTTGAGATAGCGCGGCAATTCCTCGCAGAGAATGACTTTACTTTTGAGGAGGCGGCATACATGGGCGACGACCATATTGACGCTCCGCTCTTGCGAGCCGTAGCGCTCGGAGCGGCACCTGTGCAAGCAGAAGATTCGATAAAGAGCATCTGTGTGTTTATCGCGTCGCGCGAGGGTGGAGAGGGGGCTATCCGTGATTTCGCGAATATGGTCGTGACGGCGCGCGGCGTCGACCCATTCGCGCTTCCGACACAATAAGAACTTGCTTTTTGTACGTAAGTGTGGTTTACTAATGGACGGAAGTACGGCATACGCGCCGGAAAATTCTGTCACTTGAAAGGACATCATTATGCAATCAATTCATCGCACGGCGCTCGTACTCGGTTCATCTCGCGGGGTGGGGAAGGCGATAGTCGAATCCCTTCGCACGGCCGGGCTCGATGCCCCGACGTTTTCGAGCAAAGACATCGATACTGCGGATCAAGCCTCGGTACTTGCATTTGTGCAGAAACATCCCTTGACCGACGTGCTCGTCTTCAACACTGGCGGACCGCCTAAGAAGGATTTCTTCGAAATCACGCAGGAGGAATGGCAGACGTATCACCAGCAGTTGTTTCTGAGCTTCGTGACGCTCCTACAGACGATGGAGGTGCGTGACGGAGGGTACATATTCCTTGTCAGTTCGCATCTCATATCCGAGCCGAAGGACACCATGACGCTCTCAGTTGCGTATCGAATCGCAGCATGGTCGGTACTCAAAGCGCTGTCGAAGCAATTCGCCGCGCGTGGCGTCAGTTGCATCAACCTCGCGCTCGGGCCGATTCTCACCGATCGGCTGAAGGATCTCACACCGGACCTCGTTGCTCTTGAGCAGAAATTGCCCATGAAGCGTGCGGGGAAGCCGGAAGAGGTCGGAGAATTCGTGCGAGCAATCGTCGAAAGCGACATCAAGTATCTGTCAGGAGCGAGCATTCCGTTTGACGGCGGCATGTCGAACTTCGTCTTATAACTCAACCCGAACAGGAGAATCATATGATAATCGTTACCGAAATCGGCATGAACCATATGGGCGATGAGGGATATGCTGATTACTACGTGGACGAACTGAGTCGTACGCGCCCGGACGGTCTGACCTTTCAGGTGCAAACCAGGGAGTACTACGAAGAGGAGTCACATCGGGGTCTCGCGCTCTCTGACGAATACTATCGGCGCATCGCGAGACGCACGAGAGGGTTCGATAAGCAGTTCGGGGTGGGGCTCTGCGATGTGAGGGAAGTCCCATTCTTCGAAGATATCGGGACGGACTTCTATAAGGTCCTGAGCAAGGATATCGGTAATCGTGAATTGGTTGCCGCAGTGCTCGCCACAGGCAAGCCCGTCTATGTCTCGACGGGCATGTCGAGCGAGGAGGAGATCAGTACGTTCCTCGCTGAGTTCGGTCCTGTTCCGCCAAATCTCTCGCTCATCCATACGCAGCTCTCCTATGACGATGCAGATACTAATCTGCGCGCCATCTCGAAGCTTCGTGAGCGGTTCGGCGTACCGGTTGCGTTCGGCCTACATTCGACCGATGTGCACGCGCTGTACGCATCGCTCGGATTCTTTCCGTCGGCGCTCTTCTTCTATGTGAAGGGTAGCCGGCCGGTGAAGCATCGGGACGAGGATCATGCGATACCGCTTACGCGATACCGCGACATCATCGCAGAGTTGCGCCGACTTGAGACCATGATGGGGGATGGCGTGAAGCAAAAGATGTCCGACCGCATCAAGAATCAGTAGAAAGTAAGTATTATCCTTGTCGCCCGGCACTTGTTGTCGGGCGTTTTTATATTCGAAACCTCCGGCCTTGAGCCTCGGTTCCAATAAGAGGAAGAACTTGCTCATTCCGTGCAAATGTGTTTTACTAATAGACGGAAGTATGGCCTGATAAAGGTCAACAAATCAATCAACTTGGAAAGGAAACCACCATGACCCCCATCACCATTGGCACACAGAAGGTCGGCGGCAAGGATAGTCCCTGCTTCATTATCGCCGAAATCGGTATCAACCATAACGGTAGTGTCGAAATCGCAAAGCGATTGATCGACCTTGCCGTGGCGGAAGGATGCCAGGCGGTAAAGTTTCAGAAGAGGACCGTCGATGTCGTCTACAGCGCGGAAGAGCTCGCGAAGCCCCGTTCGTTCGACAAGAGTTTCAGCGATCATGCCTTCGAGAGGATCGCCAAGTACGGCTACGACGTGTTGCCCAGAGAGGCTCAGGTGCGTCTCGCGGCAAACCCCGAAGCGACCACGAACGGCGATTTGAAGTACGCCCTCGAGTTCAACGAGCCGGAATATCGCGAAATCGACCAGTATTGCCGGGAGAAGGGTGTCATGTGGACGGCGTCTCCGTGGGATGTCCCGAGCGTCGAGTTCTTGGCGCAATTCGATCTTCCGTTCTACAAGATCGCTTCTGCGTCGTTGACCGACGAAGGGCTGCTCCGTGCCGTGGCGATGATCGGGAGACCGGTAATCCTCTCGACGGGTATGTCCACCATGGCGCAAGTTCGTACTGCGGTCGGGATACTCGAATCCGTCCCCACGGCTCTCTTGCACTGCGTGAGCACGTATCCGGCGAAGGACGAAGACCTCAATCTACGGGTCATCAATTCGTTGCAGGCCGAATTCCCAGGAATGGTCGTCGGATACAGCGGTCACGAGAACGGCTCGACGCTCTCCGTGTGCGCAGTGGCGATGGGGGCGCGTGTTATCGAGCGCCACATCACGCTTGATCGCACGATGCCTGGCAGCGACCAAGCAGCGAGTCTTGAGCCGTTCCGGCTCAATCTCATGGCGAGCAATATCCGCCGCCTGGAGCTCGCGCTTGGTAGTGGCACGAAGCAGGTCATTCCTGCCGAAGTCGCGATACAGCAAAAGCTCCGTCGAGTGCAGGACTTCTGACCAAGCGACGGCAATCTTAAGAGCGACGGGTGTTGTAACCCGCCGCTCTTTCTTTTGGGTTATACTTGAGACACTGCGGGTTATGAGCGCCTCCAAGATATTCCCCTTCAAAAATATAGTGGTGCTTTGGCGCACTTTTAAGAGCTATCACGTGCAGATCATTACGCTCATCGTACTTGGTCTCCTGGGGGCAACGCTCGACGGTATCGGCATTAACGCCATAATCCCGCTCATCTCTTTCTATACCAACGCTGCGAACGCGCCGACGGATTTCATCTCGCAGGCGATACGATCGCTCTTCGGTTTTCTCCATATACCATTTACATTCCGTTACCTGCTCGCCTTTATTTTGTCGCTGTTCTTCGCGCGCGCAATCGTCATGACGGTGTCTGGCTATGTTCGCGGTTGGATCAGTGCAGACTTCATGGGCAAGGAAAGCGAATCGATGCTGAAGCGGATGCTGCGCGCGTCGTGGCCGTTCCTGCTCACGCAGAGGATTGGGACGCTGCAGGGAACGCTGGTGCGCGATATCCAACGAAGCGAGAACCTGCTCCAAGTATTCGGGCAGATCATCCAATCTTTCAGCGGTTTTTTCATATATCTTTTGATCGCGCTCAACATCTCTGTCTTAATGACGGTAGGCGCGCTCGTCGCTGCTATCACGCTGCTTATCATCGTGCGTCCCCTTATGTCGCGCGCGCAAAAGATGGCTGACGAGCTTGCGCACACCGAAAAGAATTACACGCATTTTCTTTCCGAGCACATCATCGGTATGAAAGCGGTCAAGGCGGCCGGTATCGAGGATCGGGCGGTGGAGAGCGGAGGAACACTGGTACGGACGCTTCGTACGCTCTCGATCCGCATGGCGCTCATCCGTTCAGTCAGCACGAGTCTGTTTCAGCCTTTCAGTCTCATATTCGTTGTCGTCTTGTTTGCGATCCAATATCGCCAGCCGGATTTCAGCATAATCGCGTTCGGGGCCTCGCTCTATCTGATACAGAAGATTTTCACGTATCTCGAGTCTGGGCAGGGCGCGCTGCATTCAATACGAGAGACTGTCCCGTACGTGCAGAACGTCGAGGAGTTCAAGCAGAAGCTCGATGCCGAGCGTGAGCGGCCCGCAGGAGACACAAAGCCTTTTTCTTTTGAACGGAATCTTGAGTTCAAGAATGTGTCGTTCTCATATGGAGAGGATAAACGAGTGCTCTCGGGAATGAGCTTCTCTGTCGCCAAGGG
The DNA here is from genome assembly GCA_041675105.1 of Minisyncoccota bacterium. GTDB lineage: Bacteria > Patescibacteriota > Minisyncoccia > Phycocordibacterales > UBA2100 > UBA10103. The sequence continues at coordinate 3,445 of JBAYUL010000005.1, read as the reverse complement.
AGACACCATCGGTCTTATCGGACCCTCAGGAGCAGGGAAGACCTCGGTCGCCGATCTCTTGTTGCGCCTGTTCAAGCCCGGTGAGGGCGAGATACTGATGGATGGTAATCCGATAGAACAAATTTCGCTTGAGTCTTGGCGACAGAATATAGGCTACGTCTCGCAAGACGTGTTCCTTCTGAACGCAAGTATAGAAGAGAATATCCGTTTCTATCGCCCCGACCTTCCCGAGGAGGCAGTCATCGAGGCTACGAAGCAGGCGAATATCCACGACTTCATACAGGACCTCCCTGAAGGGTTTGAAACGAAGACTGGTGACAAGGGTGTCATGCTCTCGGGCGGGCAGCGTCAACGCATTGCTTTGGCGCGCGCTCTCGCAGGGTCGCCCGAACTCCTCATACTTGATGAAGCGACGAGTGCGCTTGACTCCGCTTCAGAAAAACTGATTCAGGAGTCTATTCGCGCTCTGCATGGCTCTGTGACGGTCATCATTATCGCCCATAGGCTGAGCACCATCGAACACTCGGATCATTTGCTCGTCCTGGATGGCGGAAGGGTCATCGAAGAAGGCTCTCCTTTCGAATTGCTTGCCCGTCCGGATTCGTATTTCTCCAAGCATCACGGAGGTCGTCGTAGTTGACGCAAATAGCCCTGGGCAGGGAGAGGATGTCGTGATATCGTCGCTATGGTCGCTCTTTGAGAGCAGAAGACGTGCTCTTCCCGACCTGCCCTGACTTCTAACTCAATATCGGAGGTTCCCATGGACCGTAACGTGAAGGTGCTACTCGTAGCACGGTATTACATTATTGAGCCCTTGGGGTTGCTACACCTCGTCGGGCTCGCGGCATCACTTGGTTGCGAGGTGGAAGTAGAACTCATTCCGGATAATGACTTCTCCGGGCTTTATGCTCGCGTGAAGGAGTGGAAGCCCGATTTCGTCGGCTTCCAAATTTGGACTGGGTGGCATTTGCAGACATTTGCCGCATGCGACCATGTTCGTAACCTTGGCCCGCGAGTTATTATCGGCGGGCCGCACGTGACCTACTTCACCGACGAGTGCGCCCGCCACGCCGATTACGTTGTGCGTGGCGACGGTTTCCGTAACTTCCGTCGAATTCTGCAGGGCGAGATTGGGCCGGGGATTTATTTCGACACCGAGCAATTGGCAGAGAATTTTCCTATGCCGAATCGGAGTATCGTGTACGACAAATACCCGATACTTCGCGATAGCCCTATCCGTAGCATGATTACGTCTGTCGGGTGTCCTTTCACGTGCAGTTACTGTTATGCGCCGGAATGGAACAAGATGTATGGCGGCTTCATGCATACGCAGCGTTCAGTGGAGGACATCATCCGCGAAGGAGTGGAAATTCGTGATCGTTGGGGCGCGCGCATGGTGTATCTGCAAGACGATATCTTCGGTTTCGATTGCAAGGTGTGGCTGCCGGAGTTCACGCGTCGTTGGAAAGAAGAGGTCGGTATCCCGTTTCATTGTCAGATTCGGTTGGAACTTACCCGCCATCGTGCGGGTGACAATCGACTGGATTTGTTCGTGGAAGCAGGGTGCACCGGAATTACGCTTGCCATCGAGTCAGGTGACGCGTTTTTGCGGGAACATGTACTGCATCGGGAGATGTCGGACGAACTCATTCTCGAAGGATGTTCCAAGATTCGTTCGCGGGGGATGACCTTGCGTACGGAGCAGATCCTGGCTGTGCCTTTCAGCAGCCTCGAGACTGACTTGTCGACTCTTGACCTCAATAATCGCATCGCGCCTGAAATGGCATGGACTTCAATCCTCGTCCCTTATGGGGGCACGGAGATGGGGGACGTCGCCAAAGCGTTCGGGTATTACAAGGGCGAGAATGATGACCTGCATGAGTTGTTTTTTGATCGCAGTGTCATGCGTCATTCAAAGACGGCGAAGAAAGTCATTGAGCCAGTGGTGCGTGCGATGGTAGACGCGAACAGGGCGTTGGAACGGGCAAAGCGTCACAAGGAAAGCCCGCTTCAGCGATTAGAGGCGAAGGAAATTGCTCCGCTTGCCATGGAGGTGTCGGTCCGGGATGATCGTGATGAATTTTCACGCGCACATCTGCCTGGACCGAAACCCTTATGCACGATTGAGTTCATGAACGATGAGGAGAATGGTCGGTACGCCGACCAGATCGTCATCTTACAGAGACTCTTCATGTGGTTCTCGCTTATCCCTTGCGCGCGAGATCTTGCAGAGAAGTATGTTTCCCTGCCGCGCGAAGAGTGGACCTGGGTTCGCTTGGGGGAGACGGCTGAAGAGCATTTCGACATGATTGGTAAAAGGGAGAAGTCCCAGGAGTGGGTGAATAAACTTACCAGAGCGCTCGGGTGTCATTCACGAGATGATTTGCCAGGCGTCGTGAAGGATAATCCCTACTACTTCGTATTCTTCCCTTCGAGTGCCGAGTTCGCAGAGTACGTCATAAAGTCCGGCGCAGTCCACGCGAATGCCGACCCCGGTCGACAGTTCGATGAACTGGGTGGTGTAGCACGTCGCTGGCTTTTTGCCCGCTCGCTTTATAAGGTTGAGCCTGCGAGTCAGCCAATCGCACGTTAGAGTTGTAGTTCGTGATTTACTTAGCCGCCTCCACCGTGAGGCGGCTTGTTCTTTTAATCTGGCCGAAGAAAATGAAAATATTTTTACTTGAATTACGAGGTATACTAGAGGTATTACTCAATAAGTACTTCGAGAAATCCATATGAAGAAATATACCTATGCAGTCGGGACGTTCGCACTCGCGCTCCTCTTGGGTGGGATGCCGTCTGCGGCGTTTGCAGAAGAAGGTGTGAGAGGGGATGGCGACACTGCCGTACAGGTGCGCGTAGGGGAACAGGAAATAGAGGTCTCGGCGGTTACTGCCGTCCGCGCCGATGATACTGATGAGACAAGCGATGTCAGAGGCCGCATAGAAGTGCGGATGAATGACGATGATGACACGTGGGAAATCGATCTCGAGGATGATGGGGATCGAGCGCTCTCGCTCGATGACTTGAAAATGAGGATCGAAACGCGCAAGCTTGAACTCGATGACGAGGAGGCGAGCACGACGCCAGACTCACGGAGGGACGCTATAAAGAACGCGAACCCGGTCCGGCTCGCCGTGCACTCGCTCCTTGCTTCCAAGGATCTCCTCGGCGGCATCGGGCAGCAGGTATCGGTGATTGCACGGGAGATGAATGACTCGGTCGCGTCGACGACGGCCGCGGAAGCGAAGATACAGTCGCGCGGACTCCTCTCACGACTGTTCTTCGGCGGTGACAGGACGTCAGCAGAAGTCATCGCTGACGTAGCTGAGAAGAACCAGCAGCGCATCGACACGCTGACGGCGCTGCTCGCGGACGCGAACGTTTCGGCGGAAGTAACGGTCGTCCTTGAGGCACAGATAGCTGCGCTCAAGGATGCACAGGC
>JBAYUL010000004.1:0-20719 GCA_041675105.1 Minisyncoccota bacterium | reverse complement strand
TGACAATATTTGTATAATACATGCCTGAGGGGGGAGGGAAGGGCCTCGGGGGCAAAGTGTGTATAACTATTGCACTGTTCAATATAAAAAAATCCAGCCGGACCCGCTTTCTCGGGCCCGGCTTTAAAAGAGAACGGGGCCGTCAGTAGCCACGATAAAGGCGACGGTCCCTACGCTCGGCTTCTTCACGGAAGGCCCTTTTCGCGTCCTGTTCCCGACGAAGTTCGAGATCCGCAAGCGCGCGGTCGGCCTTGCTGAATTCCGCGTATGCGTTCACGTGGCCGGTTTTAACGACCTGTTTCTTGCCGCCCGTCTTCCGGCCCTTTTTCATAGGAACAAAGCTACCGTTATTCCGCTTCCGGTCGTTTCCGCGGCGTGCGCTCTGGTGCATTTTCTCCCCCGTAATCGATTTGAAATCGAGTCAGTAGTCGACCCGACGCCAAAGTAGCATATGAGCCCTGTTTTTGCTACTATCGCTGGTACGCGAAGACGCGCCGTAAGCTTTGCTTTCAGCAAAGCTTTCTGACGCTTCGCTCGGCTAAAATGCGAAAGCAAGCTTTCTCATTTCGAGCCTCGCTCGCGTCAGTAGTTCAGTGGTAGAACGCTGTCCTGATAAGACAGAGGTCGAAGGTCCGATTCCTTCCTGACGCACTACTTCGCTCTCTACGAGAGCTACGAAGTGCACGGCACACCGGTTTGCCGCCGCACGTTGATATTGCTTATCCACATCGGTGCGAAGGAGCCCTTCGGAGCCTTGGCGAAGTAGGGCATTCTAAGGCGATGCATTATGTATACATTTTGCAGGACGAGCAGGAAAAGCTGTATGTGGGATATTCCGAAGATTTGAAGAGACGTTTGCGATATCACGCAAGCGGCAATGTTGCCACTACCAGAACATACAAAGAGCCGAAGCTTATTTGGTACTGCGGCTTTGCTCAGAAGAAAGCCGCTTTAGATTTTGAGAAGTATCTGAAAGTCGGTTCTGGCCATGCCTTTGTACGGAAACATTTTTTAAGCAAATAGTTGGGAAACTTACGCGAGGGAGATTCCTTCCTGACGCACACAACACATGACATTCTCGCAATCGCTCCTCGCTGCCGTCCCAAAGACAGAGGTCGAAGGTCCGAAGAGCCGAGTAAAGCGAGAGAAACAAAAGCTTGCTTTCGTTTCCGAGCGCACGCAGGCTATGCCGGCGAAGCCGGCCGACTCCTACCTGACGCACCGATTTCGCTTTTGAGATGAAGTCTGTCATCATAAGGTCATGGAAGCTCTAGGTGCACTGTATCCAGTATTGTTGATAGGAGGTGGAATCTTAGCAACAGTAATCCTAGGGCTATGGGTCAAACACACAAACACGAAACGGGGAGGCGAGATAAATGAGGACCGAGATCAAATGATGAATGGTATTGCAAAAAGATTTAACATGACCGCCTCATCTCTTCGAGAAGAGATCGAGCAAAAGAAAGTAATAGGCACCGATAAAGAAGTTGTTCTGAGACAGCTTTCGGGCTCTATTAATAGGCGTCACGTAATCATCCGGGATATGATAGACGTAGAACCTGGCGTTGATCCCCGAAAGGATGCTGCATTAACTGGAGGACTTTTAGGTGGTGACGGGGCAAACACACCTTGGACCCGCTTTTGCTTAGACGGTGTACCAAAAAACTATAAAAGAAAGGCGTATTTTTTCGGAATTCCGATTGGAACGTATGAGACATTGGCGCAGAAAGAGGATATTGAATGTTTTCTTGCTTCCATATAAGGCTTTCGTTTTGAGATGAAGTCTGTCATCATGAGCCGATGAACTATCGGGTATCTGGCGGACGGGAGCTTTCAGGGACGGTCACGACCAATATCTCCAAGAACGCTGCAGTCGCATTGCTTGCCGCCTCGCTCCTCAATCGCGGGGAAACTATCCTCAAACGCATGCCCCGGATAGAAGAAGTGAATCGCCTTATCGAAGTGATGGAGAGTATCGGGGTCAAGATCGTATGGGATGAGAGCGGCGATATGCGTATCACGCCCCCGCCGCAGCTTGATCTTGGGAATCTCAGTCGCGCGTCCGCTGAACGGACGCGCTCCATAGCGCTTTTCATCGCGCCGCTCGCTCACCTGTTCAAATCATTTGACCTTCCTGCGCCAAAGGGGTGCGACCTCGGCAAGCGCTCGCTCGGCGCTCACATCGACGCGCTTGCGAAACTTGGTATCGAGGTGAGCGGCAACGAAGAGACTCATACGTACCACGTCGAGGTCAGGCAGATGCTCCCCGCTGAGATCGTCATGTATGAGGCAAGCGATACGGGCGTTGAGAATGTGCTCATGGCGGCAGCAAAGATACCCGGCGTGACGACCATCAAATTTGCCTCGGCCAATTACATGGTCCAGGATCTCTGCGTCTTCCTTCGTCATTGCGGCGTGCAGATCGACGGTATCGGGACCTCGACGCTCGTAGTACATGGGCTCGAATCGATCGACTCCGAGATCCATGGGCATCCGAGCGAGGACCCTATCGAATCAATGTTTTTCATATCACTTGCCGCGACGACGCATTCGAAGATAAAGATCGAACGTTGCCCGATCGATTTTCTTGAGCTGGAACTCTACACACTTGGACACATGGGGCTCACGTATGAATTGGGCGAACGTTCGGCGTCCGAGAATGGTCATACGGTCCTTCGCGATGTCACGGTACTTCCATCGGAACTTGTCGCCGCGCCGGAAAAGATAGCCCCGCGTCCGTATCCGGGCATCAATATCGATAACCTCCCGTTCTTCGTGCCGGTGGCGACGCAGGCGAAAGGGAAGACGCTCATTCATGACTGGGTATACGATGGCCGTGCGAAACATTACATGGAGATGCAGAAGCTCGGTGCCAAGATGGAGCTCCTCGACCCGCACCGCGTACTTATCGAAGGTCCCACTAAACTGCATGCGGCCGATGTCGAAGCGCCACCCGCTCTGCGGCCAGCGACACTCCTCCTTATCGGTATGCTTGCCGCCGAAGGCGAATCAATGCTTCGCAATGTCTACCCGATAAACCGCGGCTATGCGAATCTTGCCGAGCGCCTAAAGACCCTTGGGGCTGCTGTTGAAGCGATCGACTAATTCATCCGTTCACGACCTTCACCTTTTTCGCGGCTGTGGCTGCTTTTTTGCGGGCTTCTTTGACGTCTTTGCCTATCGCCAGCGCGACGCCCATGCGGCGGTGGCCCGGAGACATGGGCTTTCCGAAGATGCGGACCCACGTGCCTTTTTCTTTGAGCGCGTTCTCGACGCCGGTATAAGCGGGATTTTCGGTCTTGATATCGGCAAGTATCGCCACCGAAGCACCCGGTCGGCACGGTATTTCGGGGATGGGAAGATTGAGGATGGCGCGTACGTGGAGTTCCATCTCGCTCATGGTTTGCGATACCATCGTCACCATGCCGGTGTCGTGCGGGCGGGGAGAAAGCTCCGAGAACCACACTTTGTCGCCTTTGACGAAGAGCTCTACTCCGAAAATGCCGCGACCCTTTTTTCCGCAAAGGTTGTCGACGACTTTCTTCGCAATGTCGTGCGCCTTCCTGAGCGCACTCTTTGACATCGCGTGCGGCTGCCAGCTTTCGCGATAATCGCCGTCGATCTGAATGTGTCCGACCGGTTCGCAGAAAGAGATTCCACCGGCGTGTCGCACGGTGAGCATGGTGATCTCGTAATCAAAATCAATGCGACCCTCGACGATGACCATGCCGGTCGAGGCGCGGGTACCTTCCATGGCGTATTTCCAGCACTTCTCAAGGTCGGCGGGTTTCTTTGCGACGCTCTGACCATGCCCCGACGATGACATCGTCGGCTTAATGAAACAGGGGAATCCAACCGCCTCCGCGCCGGCTTGGAGTTCTTCGAGTGAGGATGCAAAACGGTACGGGCTTGTCGGCAGCTTCAATTTCTCCGCTGCGAGTTCGCGTATACCGCGTCGATCCATAGTGAGGCGCGCTGCGCGAGCGGTCGGTATCACCGTCCACCCCTCATTCTCGAGCTCGACGAGCGTATCGGTCGCAATGGCCTCGATCTCGGGGACGATGAAGTCGGGACGCTCCCATTCGATGACGCGACGCATCATTTCGCCATCGCGCATATTAAAGACATGCGCGCGATGGGCGATCTGCATCGCGGGGGCGTGCTCGTAGCGGTCGCAGGCAATGACCTCGATGCCGAGTCGCATCGCCTCGATGGCGACCTCGCGGCCGAGTTCGCCGGAGCCCAGGAGGAGCAGCTTTTTCGCTGATGGTTTCAGCGGCGTGCCGAACGTTGCCATGCGGGCATGATAGCAGGGTATAGAGGGGCGTCTACGACCCGTCGCCGTTCTCGTGATACCATTTTCCCCATGGGAATAGAGAAGCTTTGGACAAAGTCGAGAAACGATCGCCTCGTTGATCCCGTCATTCAGGCCGATCTGGACGCCGAATGGGAACGCGTAAAACAGTCGCTCGATCACCTCGGTGACCGGGCAAAAGCGACATGCGCCGCGATCATATATAACACTGTCGCACGGCCGCTCGTTCCGATACGGCACCGCAGAACAAGTGAATTCGCTCCCGCGAAGCAGATGATCGCAGGCGCGGTCGATTCGACAACCAAGACGCTGGCGCTGGTCACACATGTTTTGTCTACCAGCGGTCGTGCCACGAAATATGGTGTCAGGCGCGCGCTTGTAATTTAGATATGACAGACGATCTTCATAATATCGATCCGGCTATCACTGAGGCTGTTCTCGCCAACGCCGCCGCGTTCATCGACGCCGATACGCGAATAGATGAGATCATCTCGTGGGGAAAAAATGAATTGAAAGCGCGTGAGGAGCAGCTCAAAGCAAAAGACGGCTCGTTGCAAGATTTCAAGAAAGCCGCGGCAGACATTGAACTCTTGGTCTCCGAAAAACTCCGTCATCTTGAGGCTGAAGTACGGGCGAAGTATCCCGGAGATTCTTGACGAACGCTGCGCAGCAGAGAACCTAATGGGATCGTACATGTATTCTTGTTTTCGATATTCCAACGAATATGATCGTCTCAGGTAAAACTTCGGCGCACGTGCTCATGGAGGCCGGGGCTCTCTACGCGGCATACCTTCTGTTTTGGGGGATCTTTGAGACGATCTCTGGCATCCCACTCGGATATACGACTCATCCGATCTTTGTCACGTTGTATGCGCTCGCATGGATCGGCATCTCGCTCTTCAACTTCCAGAACGAGTTGGATGATTGGCACCCAGTTCCGGACAGAGTGCGTGCACGCGTGACGCTCGTGCTCCTGTTCGCTGTCCTTGGAGTTTTCTATACGTACGTACTGCCGGCGCTTCCCGTCGTAGGTGCGGCGGTGTGGTGGAGCAGCCTTCCCACGCTCGGTGGCGATCCGATATTCATCATTCCAAAAGCATTCGATATCTTTTTTCAGCAAGTGCTGATCATTGTCTCAATACTCGCCCTCTCACGACTGTTCACCGATATTCGCGTGGTGTCATTATTCTATGCGCTCGGTTTTGGGCTCGCGCATCTCTCGCTTCTCTTGCAGGGTAGTGCGCTCCCGTACGCAGGAATACTCGCCATCGCCGCCCTTGGATCTGCGGTGGTGTTCCCATATTTGATCCTTCGCGTCAAAAACGGCGTCGTTTATACCTATTCGCTGCACTGGCTTTTCTATGTGGCGCTCGCGCTCCTGCTCCGCGTCTAGAGTGGTCTGTTACCGTCAATCGGTCTATAATCGCCTCACGCCGCGGTGGTGAAATTGGTAGACACGCACGTTTCAGAGACGTGTGGGGCAACCCATGGGAGTTCGAGTCTCCCCCGCGGCACATGAATATACGAGCCGTCAGAACGACTGTTTTTAAAGAGGGAGAAGACCTTGTTCTCTTCCTTTCAGATCACATGCCGAGATTGAAAGACGATTCGATCGTTGTCGTGGCATCGAAAGTGGTCGCGCTCGCAGAAGGTCGCGTCGCGATGGCGAAGACAAAAAAAGAATTCGGGAAGCTCGTTCGCTCGGAAAGCGAATGGATACAAAAGACGAAACTAGGGAACCTCGCACTCAAAGACGGCATCCTTATGTGGAATGCAGGCATCGACAGTTCGAATGCCGATGGAAAGCTCGTACTTTTGCCAAAGGATAGTTATGCCGCCGCCGACACGCTGCGCAAGACGCTAAAGAAACATTACAAAATAAAGAATCTCGGCATTATTCTCAGCGATAGCCGGGTCATGCCGCTGCGCGCGGGTGTGGTCGGGATAGCGCTCGGCTATGCGGGGTTCAAGGGTACGCGGGATTATCGTGGGAAAAAAGACATGTTCGGCAAGAAGCTCAAATACACGCAGACTGATATTGCCGACGCTCTCGCAACCGCGGCCATCATCGAGATGGGTGAGGGAAACGAGCAAAAGCCCTTTTGTGTCATCGAGGACGCCTCCGTTGAGTTTTGCGAGCGTGTAAAGAGAAACGAGATGTTGGTTGCGCCCGAGGACGATATGTACCGCCCGCTTTTTAAGTTGCCGAAGAAGAGAAAGCGCTCTCGATGAGCTTTGTTAGCTGTGCGTGCGATTGTGATACGCGTTCACGATCGACCACAGCACGATAAGACCGAATATCGCAGCGAGAATGAGCATGAAGAGGAGCGGAAGACTTCGACCGCCGAGCACATTCGCTGCTGCAGCTGTTTGTGAGGAGGTCGTTGCCGTGTCATTCACCGAAGACGCATCGGAGTTCTCTTCCGAAGGAGTGTCCGAAAGAGATGGTTCGACTTGGACAGGGCTAGGACCGCTACGTGCCGACTCGGAATCTGCGACCGTACGTCGAAGGGAAGCGGGTTCGACAAAGGCGGTGGTGGTTGCGATCGACTCAGTTGTGGTCGTCGCAGTGGCTGCCGGCGCAGGCGCGGGTTTCGGGAAGTTGCCGAGTAACTGGTCCCACGTCTTTTGTTCGATGGCAGGGATGGCATAAGCGGTGGCCCATAGACGAGTCTGTATATCGGTGTCTTTTGATTCGACGCCGCCATCGACGTTTTGCTTCGTAGCGAGATAATAGTCGGGAGTGTAGTACGTATTTTTTACCCAATCGAAGGTCGTGCCTTTTACCGCCCACACCGCCTGGAGTGCCCAGCTCGTCGACTGGCTATTGCCAAAGCCGCCATCAAGTGCCTCTTGTGCATGCAGATATGCGATGCCTTTTTTGATAGCATCCGACGCACTGGGAACGGATGGCAGGAGCGCGAGCGCCTGTATGCCCGCGGCGGTCAAGTCGACGCTTTCAGCCCATGAACCATCAACTGCTTGTTGTGAGACGATGGACGCGCCGATCTTTTGAAGCATCGCATCATCACCGCTGTAGCCGGCGTGCAGAAGAGGAAATACCGCGAAGATATCATCGTTGACGAGCGATGTATTGCCGACCTGTGTACCGTCGAATGCGGCCACGATAGGAGTGATGTAATCGTGTCCGGTTCCCGCGTACGGATCGATCCCAAGCGCTTCGAGAGCCATCGCGTGCCGTTCATAATCGGTCGGGCTTGAAAGTGCCGGCGAATTGCTGCGCTCGAAGTCCGCGAGGCGGCGGCGAATATCGCCGGCGTCGCCGCCGCCTGTCATGATGGCGATCCAATCGTTGAGAAGTTCTGAATCAAATGAGCCGTCCGCATGCTGTTCGTTCTGTATGTAGTTCACTGCAAGCGGAATACTGAATGGATCGTGCGCGAGGAAGCCACCACCGCCGGTAGCTGCCGACGGGGCAGGAGAACTTATCAGTGTGCCAATGGTGAATTCTATCGGGGAACCCACTGTCGAATTGTCGGTCCAATCAGTGAGCTGAAAGGTGAGAAGGTCGTCTTGCGCCACGATCATGGTGCTTAAGCCGTCGTCGGAATATCCACCATTCTTATAGAGAGCCCAATATTGCGTGTCGGATGGTACGGTTCCGTTGAGCGTCTGTACATAAAATCCGAACGCGTCGTTGTAGAGCAGTTGATACGCACTTATCGCTCCTTGCTCTTTTGCCGCGACCAGCGCGCATATGCCGAGGAATTGCGCGGTCGCGTACGAATGGGGTGTCCCACCAATATCAGATGCAGTGCAATGATCGGGGACGTCGATCGGGGGTGAAAAATCAAAATCGGCGAATGCAAGCGTTGGGGATATGGCGATCGGAAGGGCGAACAAAAGTACGATACCGAGGCGCACGAGCGTTTTCATACGGATAAACTAACTATAGATAATTAATAACTCTTTGCATACCTCCACTCGATGGTGTCGCCAGAGTGGACCTGTATGCTCGAAGCACCCAGGTCTGCCGACTTTCCGTTCACATACAGGATCCAGTAGTACCCGTTCGAGTTCTTTTTGCTATCGATCGATTCCACGAAGAATCCGAGCGACGGATAATTCTCCCCGGTGAATCTAAAGGCATTATTCGCCGCAAGCGTTCGCATTGCTTCGTATACGGTAGTGTCCGCGCTGATCTCATACGACACGCCTGCTACGGTGAGCGTTGCCGCTTGGCGCGGTGCAGGCGTTACCTCAGCTTTCGTATCGATCGAGGTCTTTGTGCGGGCCGCGGCTGAGGTCGTGGACGTTGTCGTAGCGGACAGAGATGGCGCGATAACGAGAGTATGTGATCCAAATCCAAGCGCGCCCGTGAAGGCAAGTATCGATGCGGTGATGAATGAGATAAAGGAAGTCATAAAAACAAAAAACTCCGCCCGAAGCAGAGATTCTTGAAAGCACGCGTGTATACACGCATGATTTCCTGCTCGGGATAACGTTCAAGAGATAATCGGACTATAACCGTTGCGGCACAGTGAGGGAATTACACCCTGCTTCCTATCCACCGTTTCTATTTTGGCGAACTCTCGCTTGCACGAGACAGTTGAACGTGGATGTGCATTCTACGCTTGCCCACGGAGCACGCAAGGGGATAACTCGATTCTTTTTGATACAGTGAACGGATGCCAGCATTTGAGGCACTTGTGAAGGGAAAGCGGGTCACGCTGCTCGGGCTCGGTCTATTGGGCCGTGGCGTAGGCGACGCGGCATTCCTGGCGAAATGTGGTGCACGCGTGCTCGTGACCGATAGGAAGAGCGAACATGAATTGGCACCATCGACGGAGAAGCTCAGAAGCTATCCCAATGTGACATTCAAGCTCGGAGCGCACGACATCGAGGACTTCAAGCATGCGGACATGGTACTCAAGGCGGCAGGCGTGCGTCTCGATTCAAAAGAAATAGCCGCGGCGCGAGAAGCGGGCGTCCCTGTCCTTATGTCGACGGCGCTCTTCGCAAAATATGCGAGCGATGCCGGCGCGCGCATCGTGGGCGTGACAGGCACGCGCGGCAAGTCGACCATCTCCCATATGATCTTCCACGTACTGACTGCCGCGGGGAAGCGCGCCCATCTTGGCGGCAACGTTCGCGGCATCTCCACGCTCGCAATGCTCCCCGAAGTCGAGGCGGGAGACATCGCAGTACTTGAACTCGACTCATGGCAGCTCCAGGGGTTCGGTGATCTGCGGATAAGTCCGCACGTAGCGGTATTCACGAATCTCATGCCGGACCACCAGAATTACTATCGCGATATGGATGAATATTTTGCGGACAAAGCGAACATCTTTAGATACCAAAAACCGGGAGATACGCTCATCGCAGGAAAGGGCTTAACTAAGCGCTTCCAAACGCCTCAACCCCCCGTTGAGGCGTTAGTGCCGGACGGCCTGGCTCCCGATTGGACGCTCCGGGTGCCCGGCGAACACAACCGCGAGAACGCAGCGCTCGCGGCTGCGGCACTTTTGAGCCTGGGTCTCAACACAGAACAGATACGAGCGGGACTCGAATCATTTGAGGGTGTCGAAGGCCGTTTGCAGTTGGTCGCAAAGAGTAATGGTGTGCAGATCTACAACGACAACAACGCGACCACGCCGGAGGCGACGCTTGCGGCGCTGCGCGCGCTCGACAGCGGGAAACGCAACATCGTTCTTATCGCAGGAGGCTCCGACAAAGGGCTCGATATGAGTGAGCTCGTCGGAGAGATGCAGACAAAATGCAAAGCCGTCCTCCTGCTCAAGGGTACCGGCACCGACCGTCTCAAGGAACTTCTTGCGGATACGCAGGTATTCGAGTCGCTTGAAACGGCATTCGATTCTGCGAACAGCATTGCGGGTCCGGGGGATATCATCCTTTTTAGTCCGGCATTCGCTTCATTCGGAATGTTCAAGAACGAGTACGAACGCGGCGACCTGTTTATAAAGCTCGCGACGCAGGCATGATCGGCGTGTTCGATTCGGGTTCGGGCGGGCTTACGGTGCTGCGCGCGATCCGCGATAGGATCCCATCGTCCGATATTGTTTATTTCGGTGATATCAAGAATGCGCCGTACGGCTCGCGTCCCGCTGAAGAACTCTCAATGCTCACCATACAAGCACTCACGTTCCTGCAAGCGCAGGGAGCGCGCAGCATCGTGAGCGCATGCAATAGCGTGTCGGCGTCGCTCGCGCTCTCGCTTTTCGACATGTTCTCGCTTGAGCCGCGATCCCTTATCGAGATGGTGGGGCCGACAGCGGGCTATTTTCGAGGTTCGGACGCGAGGCTCGCTCTCTGCGCTACGCCGGCGACCATCCGCTCGGGCGTCTATCAAAATGCGTTCCGAATGGTGGGGAAGGAGGTGACGTACATTGCGATACCGGATCTCGCCGGCACCATAGAATTCGGAACGGATGTCGGCCAGATGGAAGAGATGGTGCGCACGGCGTTTCGCGACGTGCCCGCGGGCTCGTTCGATGTGCTGGTGCTTGCGTGTACGCACTATCCGCTCATTGCCGACGTGTTCAAGAAAGTATTTGGCGAAAAGATATTCGTTTTTGATCCGGCGCTCGCGGTCGGCGAGCGCGTTGAGGAGCTTTTCTGGCCGCGTGAAGCGGGCTACGGCAAAATGAGGTTCTGTATCAGCAAGGATTCGGAACACTTCCGCGGCTTTGTGTCGCGGCTGTTTCCCGGAGAAAAATACACCATTGAAGTGATAGAGTAATTCCATGATCCCGAACAACATTTACATGGTAGGAATTGGGGGCATTGGGATGTCGGCGCTCGCGCAACTTCTGCGCTCACAGGGAAAGAACGTGAGCGGTTCCGACAGGGAAGAATCGCCGACCACCGAGCTTCTTACCGGTCTTGGTGTGAATATTGTCATCGGGCACGACGGCTGTGTCATTCCACCGGATACCGAGGTCCTCATTTATAGCGATGCGGTGTATGCGGATAATCCCGAACGCATGCGGGCCAAAGATATGCATATTCCCGAGATGTCGTATTTTGAGGCGCTGGGGGTTGCGTCCAAAGAGATGCGGACCCTTGCAGTTACAGGTACTCACGGTAAAACGACTACCACCGCGATGCTCGCGAAGATTCTCTCGGCATGCGACAAAAAACCGACCGCCATTGTCGGCTCCATCGTGCGCGATTTTCCTGGCCGGACAGGCGGATCGAATTTTCTTGCAGGCCGCGATGACCTGCTCGTCGTCGAAGCCTGCGAATATCGCGACCATGTGTTGAAACTCAGTCCGCATATCCTCGTCATTACGAATATCGAGCTCGATCACACCGATTATTTCCCCGATATTGATGCGCTCGTCGAGACCTTCCGCAAAGCGGCACATGCGGTGCCCGCGGATGGGTTCATCGTCGCTGACCCCGCAGGAACGCATATCGCGCGCGCCCTGAGCGGCGCTTCGGCCCGCATCGTTGATTACGCGCAAGAGAGCGTGCCAGCACTCCCGCTGATCGGTGAGTTCAACCACATGAACGCCCGCGCCGCGAAGGCCGCCGCCCGCGCTGCGTTCCCG
The DNA here is from genome assembly GCA_041675105.1 of Minisyncoccota bacterium. Lineage (GTDB taxonomy): Bacteria > Patescibacteriota > Minisyncoccia > Phycocordibacterales > UBA2100 > UBA10103. The sequence continues at coordinate 8,869 of JBAYUL010000004.1, read as the reverse complement.
CATTTGCAGGAGGAATATATTGACAAAGCGCTCCTGGATTTCAAAGGTTCATGGCGCCGCTTCGAATACAAGGGGGAGACCCCACTCGGGGCACTCGTATACGACGATTACGCGCACCATCCGACCGCTATCTCACTCACCATCGCGGCGGCGCGCGAAAAGTTCCCCGAGAAGCGTATCGTCGTCGCGTTCCATCCGCATCTCTACAGCCGCACGAAATCTTTTTTGAAAGAATTCGCACTCGCACTTGCCAAGGCCGACTATGCGATAGTGGCTCCCATTTACGCCGCACGCGAAGCGCTCGATCCAAGCGTATCGAATCATGTGCTCGCTGCGATGACGGACAAGAATGGCGGTGACGCGGACGCATTCGATACGTTCGACGAGATACGCGATGCGCTTCTCAAAGAGGCTGAAGGGACGCTCATCATCACGATGGGTGCGGGCGATATCTACAAAGTTTCCGAACAGATCGCCGATTGAGTATGGAACCGCTTCTCAAAGAAAAGCGTCATGCGGTGGTATTTGTTCCTTACCGCTCTGTGAGCGGCGGCCATGAGTTCTATTTGCAAAAACGCGACATGAACGCGCCCGTGCATGCGGGAATATTGAGCTTGTTCGGCGGCGGCATCGAAGGTCGCGAGGTACTTCTTGAAACGTTGCGAAGGGAAGTCTACGAAGAGCTTGCTTACGAACCGGTTTCTCCCGCGTACTTCTGCGTATTTGAAACAAGCCGGGGAATATTTCACGTATTCATCGAAGAGGTCGCCGCTGGTTTCGAATCACGCGTTACCGTACAGGAAGGGGAATACGGCGTGTTCCTGCGGCTCGACGCTATCGCCAACTCGCCGGATGTATCGGATCTTGCGCAAATGGTTGTCAGAGCCCTCTCTGAATACCTGGATGCGTAAGGACGCGGACGGCGAATCATCGCGTATATTGCCCCCTACGCGGCTCTATGACAGAGTGCTTGTATGTCAGGCACATTGTCCATCGTAGCGACACCGATAGGCAACCTCGGCGACCTCACGTTCCGAGCCCTGTGGAACCTCAAAGAGGCGGATGTCGTGTACTCCGAAGATACACGCGTGATATCGAAGCTGCTCACGCACTACGGGCTCCAAAAGTCGCTTCAGCGCCTCGACGCGGCGACGGAATTGACGAAGGCCAAAGAGATCGTGGCGCGGCTCGAAGCCGGAGAGCACATTGTCTATGTTTCTGATGCCGGTACTCCGGGCGTGTCGGACCCGGGTGCGCGGCTTGTCGCGTACGTGCGCGAGCACGCTCCGGAAGCGACCATCGATGCGATTCCCGGGCCCTCGGCTCTGACGGCCGCGCTATCGATAGCGGGTATCGATACCAACGAATTCATGTTTCTGGGATTTCCGCCTCACAAAAAAGGCCGCCAGACGTTCATCAAAAGGGTGGCGGCGGCCGATATGCCGGTCGTGCTCTACGAATCACCACATCGTATACAGAAATTGCTCGCCGAACTCGGGTCCCACAAGGTGGCGCGTGTATATATCGGTCGGGAACTCACCAAGGTTCATGAGGAATTGCTCGTCGGTACGCCCGAGGAACTCGCCGAAAGTCTGGCAAAGAGAAAGGCGGAGCGCGGGGAATTCGTGGTCATCATAGAGAATAAAAAGTAGTGGTATGATAGTGGCATGACGATCGATTCTTTGATCATGCTTTCGGGTGCGTTCGTCGCCGTTTTGCCGTTCCTCGGCTTTCCGAACAGCTGGGACAGCGTATTTTTCCTTGTCGTCGGTGTGTTCGTGATCGCGCTCGGTATCATCGTACGCCGCCGCGGCCAGAGCCTTATCGTACGCCGCCCGATGCGAGATCCACATTTTGTAGAACATATGCCCGAAGTGGCACGCGACGAGCGGCATGAAGAGATCTAAGAAGGCGCACTTCCGAACCTACGGCATTGCTCTCGGAGTTACGCTCATTGCATCGGCGTCGTTCCTTGCGTGGGGAAGCGTGTACTCTGCGAATTCGGTCGCTTTTTTTCGCATGGCGACGTCGAGTCCCGTGCGCGCTGATGCGGCTCCCAAACCGCTCGACACCGTCGCGTACGACAGAAGAATGCTTCAGCTTGCGAATTATCCCGCGGTGCCGGTCGCTTCGTCGACCAGCGCAAGCAGCACGGCGACTTCGACGCCGGAAAAGCCCAAACCGTGGCCGGTCAAGACCGTGTATCCGAATGCAGGCGCCTTATTGCCCTTCAATCGCATCGTGGCGTATTACGGCAACTTCTATTCAAAAGGCATGGGTGTGCTTGGGCAGTACCCGGAAGATGTGATGTTGCAGAAACTCGCATCGACGACCGCAATATGGAAAGCTGCCGACCCATCGACGCCCGTCATTCCGGCGATACATTACATCGTCGTGACGGCGCAAGAAGCCGCTCAGGCGGACGGCATGTACCGATTGCGCATGCCCGACAGTCAGATCGATAAAGCGCTCGAACTTGCCGAAAAGATCCATGGCATCGTATTCATCGACTTTCAAGTGGGGAAGAGCACGTTGCAGAAAGAGTTGCCGCAATACGAAAAGTATCTCGCGATGCCGAACGTTCATCTTGGCATCGACCCGGAGTTCTCGATGAAGTTCGGAAACAAACCCGGGACCGTCATCGGTACGTTCGATGCCGCTGACATCAACTTCGCCGCACAGTACCTGGCGAAGCTCGTGCGGGATAACAAACTGCCACCGAAGGTCCTCGTGGTACACCGCTTCACGCGGGAGATGGTCACGAACTATCGGCAGATCGCGCCGCTGCCCGAGGTGCAGATCGTGATGGACATGGACGGGTGGGGTTTCCCCGCGAAAAAGATCAATACGTACAACTCTGTCGTTGCGGCGGAGCCCGTTCAATTCACCGGCTTTAAGTTGTTCTATAAGAATGACCTCTTGCCGCCCTCGACGGCTCTCATGACGCCCGCTCAGCTTCTGAAGCTCCAGCCGCAGCCTATCTACATTCAGTACCAATGATATATGCCACGAACCGATGATCCGCACCCGTTCATCCACCGAATGCGCGCGTCAGGAATGTCGGATACGGTGATACAAAGCAGACTTCTTTTGGAAGGCTGGCCGCAGGAGGTGATAGCACCCATTTTTGACGCGCGGATGGGATCAGCGCCAGTCGAAACATCTCCGGTACAAGAGGTTTTCGAAACAACGAGCCCCGCCACTTCGCAGGCTCCGAGGAAATATGTGAGAGTCGTGACCGTTGCCGCAGCGCTCTTTTTTCTGGGTATCTTCGGCGCATTCGCGTATCAATACCTACAACCGCCGGTCGTCTATTCGATCTCGCTGCCGCAGAACAATGCGTCATCGACATCCTCGCTCGCATACGGCGCGCTCGCCGCGCTCTCCGATCCGGATTACTATGCGCAGGTAAAAAATACGTTCACGAACGAGCATACGTCGTTCATAGACGCGGACCTCACACAGATGACGCTCACGGTATATGTGAACGGTACGAGCACGCTCACGGTTCCGATCCTCGCGAAAGGCAAGGTCGGCTCATGGTGGGAAACGCCGGCGGGCATCTATCAGATCCAAAGCAAAGAGAAAAATCACTTCTCTTCGTTCGGCGGTGTGTATCAACCATGGAGCCTCGACTTCCAGGGTAATTTTTTCATCCATGGTTGGCCGTATTATCCCGACGGGACGCCCGTCTCGACCTCGTATTCTGGCGGCTGCATCCGCCTCTCAACGGGAGATGCGGAGAAAGTGTACGAGCTTGCTTCGGTCGGTATGCCTGTCATCGTGTACAACGCAGAGAGGCAGCCGGATTCGTTCAGCTATCAGCTCAAGGCGCCATCGGTGTCCGCAAACGAATATCTGGTGGCCGATGTGACGAACGGGACGGTGCTCGCGAGCAAGAACGCATCGGTCGCGGCGCCCATTGCGTCGATATCGAAACTTGTCAGCGCGCTCGCCGCAACGGAGTACATTAATCTGGATAAAACGATAGTGGTACCCCAATCCGCGATCGTATATACGTCGGTACCGCGCTTGCGCGCGGGCGCCGATGTGCGTGCGTACGATCTTTTGTTGCTGATGCTCCAAGAATCGTCCAACGAAGCCGCTGAAACACTCGCCTCCTCACACGGCCGCATGCAGTTCGTCGACTATATGAATGACAAAGCGAAGGCCATCAACCTCGGACACACGGTATTTTCCGATCCATCGGGCGCCAAGGGCGATTATTCCACGCCCGAAGACCTCTTCACATTGCTGCGGTATATCTATGACAACCGCAGGTTCGTTTTCGATATCACTGCGGGCAAATTATCGGGGAGCGCATACGGCGCACCGGAGTTCAAGAATATTCAGAACTTCAACACAGTGAAGAACGCGCCGGCGCAACTTATCGGAGGGAAGATAGGACAAACGAACGAAGCGTCAGAGACCTACGCGGGCGTATTTTCGGTCATGGTGGGCAATGTGGAACGACAGATCGCCGTTATCGTGCTCGGTTCGAACGATGCGACAGGTGACGTGCGAAAATTCCTCGGATTCGTGCACGGACTGTACGCTCCCGGCGAGGAGCAAGCGGCGCTGAGCACAAGAAAAATACCCGTATTTACGGACCAGTAAGCAACGAAAAGAGACGTTTTTTTGATATACTGGACCAATGTCCGACCACTCCCACGATCACGACAGTAAAACGGGGATGAGCCACCCGGATCATTTCGATAACGACCGTCGCATCACATATTTCGCGGCGACGCATACGCGCGGTAAGCGCGAGATGTTCGGTATCCGGGCAGTCGACCGCGGAAAACACGTCTATGTGATCGGTAAAACAGGCATGGGCAAATCGACGATGCTCGAGAATATGGCCATACAGGATATTCAGAATGGGGAAGGTCTCGCATTCATCGATCCGCACGGTTCGACGGCGGAAAAGCTGCTCGATTTCATTCCGCAGGAGCGTGTCAAAGATGTCGTCTATTTCGCACCGTTCGATACCGATCATCCGATCGGTTTCAATGTCATGGAGGACGTGGGCTATGACAAGCGGCACCTCGTGGTCTCGGGGCTGATGGGAGCACTCAAGCGCATCTGGGTGGATGCATGGAGTGCTCGTATGGAATATATCTTGCAGAACACGCTCCTCGCGCTTCTTGAATATCCCGATTCGACGCTGCTCGATGTGAACCGCATGCTCACGAACAAGACATTTCGCAATGCGGTCATCGAGAAGGTGAGCGATCCGATCGTGAAAGCATTCTGGACGGAAGAATTCGCGAGCTTCACCGATACCTACACACGCGAGGCGACGCCCGCCATTCAGAACAAGATCGGCCAGTTCACGGCGAATCCGCTCATTCGTAACATCGTCGGGCAAGCGCGTTCATCGTTCGACTTGCGCGAGATCATGGACAAGAAAAAGATCTTCATTGTGAACCTTTCAAAGGGGCGCATGGGAGAAACGAATGCCAGCCTGCTCGGATCCATGCTCACGGTCAAGATCTACCTTGCCGCAATGTCTCGCGCCGATGAGCCAGCAGCACGCATGGCGCGACTTCCTCGGTTCTATTTCTATGTCGACGAATTCCAGTCGATGATGAACGAGGCGTTCGCTGACATCCTTTCGGAATCGAGAAAATACAAGCTCGCGCTCACGCTGGCGAACCAATATATCGAACAGATGGAAGAAGAAGTGCGCGATGCTGTATTCGGTAACGTCGGTACGCTCATCGTGTTCCGCGTAGGACCATTCGACGCCGAGGTGCTCGAGACGGTCTTCGAACCGACGTTCACGCCCGAGGATCTCATTGGCTTAGGCATCGGACAGATCTATCTCACACTCATGATCGACGGCGTCGGTTCACCGCCTTTTTCCGCGGAAACCATTCCACCGATTGATGTGCCGAATATTTCCTATCGCGATGACGTGGTGACCGCTTCGCGGGAAGCGTACGGAAGATCGCGCGCCGCGGTTGAAGGGGCGATCAATCAAAAGCAGCTCGATTTCGTACCGCCGCCCCGAGAAAAGAAGGAGAATAGATACAGCTACGGCACGCGTCCGCGTGACGAGAGTCCCGCTCGTCCTCCGTCGCCCCCGGCGGCACCGGTCCGCGCGCCACTCGACGTCTTGCGTGAGCAGCGTCCTCGCGTCGAGCCTGTCGCCGACCGGCCACGCAATGAACCGCGTCAGACACCGAGAGTGGGAGCACGCGATTTTATCCCTGCCACATCCGCACCGCCGCGCGAGGAGGCGAATCGGAATACGCTTCGCGATGCCATCGAAAAAGCGCGCATCGCCGCGGCACCTGCTTCGCCCCCGGTCGCTCACGTTCCCATCCGCTCTCCCGCCGATATCCTTCGTGATAAAAAGAACACGAAGTCTGTGCCGCAGTCCTCGCCTGTAAAAACGCAAACACCGCCACCGCAAAAACAAGAGATGCCGAAAGCGGCGGACCCGCACGACGGAGAGGTATCACACCGCGTATTACAGCAGGTGATCAACGGTTCCAAGCGTGACACTGACGACATCTAATGGCACTCTGTTTTTTGGGACTCGTGTCGTACTTATCCACTAATTCGGTCTATAGCGTAATATAGTGGATATGGAGGAATTGGAGAAAAAAGGACGAGAAAGAAGGAAGCGAGCCAAGATCCAAGACACCGTACTCGGCATTATTGGTGCCGCAGGAGTGATCGCGGCTGTGATGATTGCCCCCAATATGTTCCAAGTACTTCCGCATCTCATGGGGAGAGGGAAGTACCGATTAAAATTCCAGACAAAAACTGTAGTAGGACGCTTACTGGTGAAAGGGTATATCAGAAAAGACGTTCGTGGGATGCTCCAGATCACGGACTCAGGGCAACGTCATCTCGCGCTTGAACAGGCTCGAAATAGTGAACCAGCAAAAAGAAAACGTCGATGGGATAAGCGTTATCGTCTTGTGATGTTCGATATATCACAGAAGCGAAGGAATGCGCGCGACCGATTGCGTCTCTTGATGAGAGAATTTGGCTTCTTGCGCTTACAAGACAGTGTGTGGGTGTCGCCTTACGACTGTGAAGAGTTGATAGCCTTGATCAAGGCTGAATTACGGGTTGGGAACGATGTCCTCTATGCCGTTGTCGAGCAAATAGGGAACGAGAAACAAATCAAATCGCATTTCGGTCTTTCCTGATATCATCCACTTATTACGTCTATAGCGTGAAATTGTGGATGCCGCGGATATGCGGGGCTATCCACAGGTTCAATGTGGACCTTGTTTCAAGCGGGGGAACGTGGGCAATAATAATCTTCATGAAAATCGGGGTCGGCACATTCGTCGGCGTTGCCGTTTTGTTTCTGCCGATCTCTGTTTCAGCACAGGTGGTCATCAATGAATTTCTCTACGACGCACAGGGGACTGACACCGATCAGGAATATATCGAGCTCCACAATACCGGTAGCTCACCCGTAGACCTCACGAAATATAAGATAAACGACGGCTCGAACCACACGCTCAATGTTCCGCCGAAGAACGGCGGTGCGGGCTCAATATCGATCGCCCCGAGCGGGTACGCACTCCTGGTCGACAACGCCGCCAATTTCATTGCAGCGCATCCGGGCGTTGGAGGCACCGTTATCGACACGGTGCTCAGTCTTTCGAATACAGGTACGACGCTCTCGCTTCTCGATGAGTCCGGAACGGTCGTATCAACGGTCTCATATACGAAAGATCAGGGTGCGGCCGGAGACGGGAATTCACTTCAGCGAAGTGACGGTTCGTGGATCGCAGCTGCGCCGACGCCCGGCGCAAAGAACGCGACGGTCGCGGCACCTCCCGCAGATACGAGTGCTGCGGCCGATGCGGCTGCGACCCCGACAGAAGTCACAGAGACCGCACCTTCCTCCGCGAGTACGGCCGTTTCATCGTATGTCCCGCCACCCGAGCCCACGCTCTTCGCCGACGCCGGAGCGAACCGTACCGTCATCGTGGGCGCGGATACGACGTTCTATGGCCGTGCGTACAATAGAAAAAAAGAGGACGTCGACCATGTGCGATTTCTGTGGAACTTCGGTGACGGATCGACCGCGGAAGGTCCGTCGGTGATGCATCATTACGAATACCCCGGAAAATATGCAGCGGTGCTGACCATTGCCGAACAGCGCACCGCGGTAGACGCGCACGTCATCGTGACGGCGGAACCCGCACGGCTTTCATTTTCCACACAACCCGACGGAAGCGTGAGCATTGGCAACCTCGCGGGTCGCGACCTTGATCTGTCGGGCTGGATGATCCGTTCATTCGGAAGAACGTTCACGCTGCCCGGACATTCGATGGTCCTTTCGGGACAGTCCCTACGCATATCACAAAAGACACTCAACTTTTTCAGCGGCTTAGAGACCGAGCTTGATTATCCGAATGGTGTGCTTGCGCTCACCGCGGGCACGAGCACGGCTTCCTCGCTTACCGCTCCGGCCCCTGTGATCGCATCGGTTTCTGTTGCCGAGATCCCGCACCCCGTCGCCTCAGCGCCCATTGATATCCCAGAACCGACTCCAGCCTCTGAACAAAGCACAGAGAGTGACGCGCCCGCAGCATCTTCCGGATCTCTTTCGTCGGCACAAGCTGCCTCAGCGGCAGGAGCGAGTGGCGGGGGCGGCTATTGGTGGCTCGGCGCGCTCGGTCTCGCGGGAGCGCTCGGAGCAGGCACGGTGGCGGTCCGTCGAATGAAAAAAAGCGAATGGGACATTGAGGAAACGAATTAAGCGGTGTAGTGTTGAATGAATGGGATCCAAACTCATCCTCGTGACGGGCGGTGCGGGATTCGTCGGAACGCATCTGTGTGCCCGATTGTATAAGAGCGGCCATCGCGTGATATCGCTCGATAATTATTT
>JBAYUL010000003.1:0-20974 GCA_041675105.1 Minisyncoccota bacterium | reverse complement strand
TCGGCGGCGGTAACGTACGAGGTACCGAAGGGGAGCCTGCGCACGGAGTAACCATGACTGGGGCTGTGCTTACGATGCACTGCCCTGACGGCAATGTACTAGTGTAACCAGGCCCCGTTTCGTCCGACGTGCCGACAGTACCGAAACCGGGAGGGACGCTTTTTATATCGAAGTTAGGTGCACCTGAGCATATTCTTGTAATTCCTTGTGCAGCACATTTGCTCGCTTCACCGGTATTGGTTCCCGCGAGCGCCATGTGTGGACGGTCGCTACCAAGATAGGGGAAACACACGCCAAATTGTGGATTTGCTTTCGCAAAATTCCATATCCGCTGGAAATCGCCGCTTGCCGGACTTACGTCAATGGCAAGACCAAGCTGATGGTTTGAGCTCGAAGCGCCACCAGCGGCGGCGTTCTCACCGCGATTACAGGTAATAGACGCGGGCGAGTTCGGTCCGCAGCGAAAAGCCGACGAAAGTGTCACTGGACCGTATGTTTTTGAAAATGCTTTCAGAAAATTCGCGGCGCATACGGCAAATGTGCTGTTGAGGTTGTTTATGTGCGATTGATCAGGAGGCGCTTTCGTACCCGGTAATCCACGGGCGATGCTCAACAGGTACCCTTTTGCTTCTTCGACTGACTGCCCAAGGTTCGGGTCATTCGGGTTGTAGCATGTTCCAAGCTGTACCTGGCCATTTTTGACCACAGCGTCGTCCGCGGTGGCTTTCCGACTGTCTGGCGGGCAGGATGCCACCGGCGTGATAAGAGCAGAGGTAAATAAGGGAGTGAACAAAAAGGCAGTTGCAGAAAGCAGTAGAGAATAACGGAGCATGACACGCATGCCTCAGTATAGCGGAGAAAGTCTTCAGTGTGTGTTTTAAGCTGTGGACGCTCCCTTCATAATTACGGGAGCGACTCGCATATACGACCATCTTTGTCGTTGTCGAGTTTGTGAACGTCATTAGTATCGCCCCCGCACGCTTCAAACGCCTTCTGCGCTTCTGTCTGTGTCTTAAAACTTGAACAGTTGTATACGTTGTGCGAACAATCGTACCCGCCCGACGTTGTTGCAACGCTGACGGGGGGAGCTGCGCGCGCCGCGCGTGACGACTCTATCGCACAGGCGTCATTCGCCCATAACCCGCGCTTCGCTTCGCGCGCTTCTACCTCGGCCGCTTTGAACTCAGCTTGATATCGATAGGGGAGATCGTACGTATACTCGTGACCGTATCCCTGCGCGATCATGTATTCATTAAAAAGCATACTGTCAGGAAGGTAGATGTATGCGAGAAGGCGGCCGTATTTGTCGACCGTGCCCTCCGAAGCCTTGGCGAAGGAGGGGGAGCCTTGCGACAAATCATATTCAACCCGAACTGTCTGGCCTGTCAGCAATTCTTTCGCCTTATCCGACGCTGCTTTGCCGAAGCACTGCACGGGCTTGCGCGGATCGACCGTTTCAGGAGTATCGAGGCCGATGAGCCGGACCGTCGTCGATCTTCCGTCGATATCGATCACCAGTGTGTCGCCGTCGACGACCTTCACGACCGAATAAGTGTCCGCTTTGGACGGAGCATCGGTCGCCGCGACAGAAGCAATGAGAGGGGATGGCGCGCTGTCGTGGGTAGTGATCGGTGCCGCCGTTTTGTGAAGAAAAAGAAACGCGACCACCACAGCGACCGCAATGCAAATAGACGCTCGAGACATGGGGTAAGTATGCAATAAAAAAATAACGCCCCGGCACGGTTGCCGGGGCGCACACGGATCGACTTATTTGATGTTGTAGATGGACAAGGTGCTCGGGCATGTGCCGACGAACACCTCGGTCACATAATCGTCGCGCATAAGCAGTGCTCCGGCTTCCGACAGGTCGCTTGCGACCGCGACTTCCGAAACACTGAATCCATACGTGACGCCTTCGTCCTCAAGCGCAGCTTCCAGCTGTTTTGCGATCTCATCGCGCGAAGTGATTTGCGACTTCGCCGATTCGAGTACCGTGCGGAAAAACTCCGCTAACATATCGGGTGCGAATTGTTTGCGTGCCACTGGCCCCTCCTCGGCTATGGGAGAGGATAGCTCACGCGGGACCCCTTATCCACAGGCTTTTCCTTGCAGGTGAACCATAGTTCACCTATACTGCGGATATGACAACGGACGCTTACGAACAGTACAAACGCAGCATCATCGCGTTCTACGGGCGCCACAAGCGTATGCCCGGCTATAAGGAGCTTATGGTGCTTACCGGCTTCCGCTCCAAGAACGCTGTATTCAAATTGATAGGGAAGCTCGTCGAAGACGGTGTGGTGGGTAAGGACAAGAGCGGTCACCTCATCCCCTCATTCATCCTCGGCGGCACGCCGCTCCTGGGTCTCGTCGAAGCGGGGTTCCCGTCGCCGGCGGAAGAAGAGCTGCTCGATGTGATGAGCTTCGATGAGTTCCTTACACCGAACAAAGAATCGACCTACATCCTCAAAGTCAAAGGCGATTCGATGATCGACGCTGGTATCCGCGAAGGGGACATGGTCATCGTCGAGCGCAAACAATCATATAAGGTCGGCCAGATCGTCATAGCATCAGTGGACGGCGAGTACACAATGAAATATCTCCGCAAAAAAGGCGACCAGCATTACCTCGAGCCCGCCAACGCCAAATATCAGCCCATCTACCCGCGCGAATCATTTCGTGTCGAAGCGGTTGTTACCGGCGTAGTAAGAAAGTATCAATAAATCACGCAATTCAATTATGAAACGTATCGATACATGGCTCGACATCCAACAATACCTCGCCCAAGCGGCGCGCATGCCGCTCATTCCGGAGGAGAACGCCGAGTTCGTCCGCGTGGATTTTTCCGAGATCGCTGAGTTGAGAGAGCAGCTTAAGAAGGGCGCAGTGTCGATATGCGTCGCCTAAATTATCAATGCGTAATATGTATACCTGTATGCAGATCATTTTTCGTCCGCTCAAGGTAGCGCTTCGCGACATCCTCAAGGCGCACCGCGAGCCGACTCGTTACAACGTCTGGAGCTATTAGCCTATGGCATGGAGCGTGCATAGCTCATTTCCACGCGCCATCATGCATGTCGACGGTGATTCTTTTTTCGCATCGTGCGAGGTCGCAAAAGACCCATCGCTCCGCGGCAAAGCGGTCATCACGGGCAAAGAGCGCGGTATCGTATCGTCGATGACCTACGAAGCGAAGCGGCTCGGAATCAAACGCGCCATGCCGCTCCACGAGATCGCCAAGAAGTTCCCCGATGCGATCATTTTGCCGTCGGACTACGAGACGTACAGTCTTTTTTCGCGTCGTATGTACGAGATAGTTCGTCGGTATACGCCCACAGTGGAGGAATATTCTATCGATGAATGTTTTGCAGATTTCACCGGGTTGCGTCGCATGCACCATATGTCGTATCCGAAGATCGCCGAGTCTGTGAAGCGCGACCTCGAACGCGAACTCGGCATCACGTTTTCTATGGGACTTGCCGCGACGAAAACACTCGCGAAAATCGGCTCGAAATGGAACAAACCGTCGGGGCTGGTGATCATGTCACTTTCAGAAACACGTTCGTTCCTCGAAAAAACACCGGTAGGAGCAGTGTGGGGCATTGGACCCAACACATCGGCGTATCTCAACAAATTCGGCATACGAAGCGCGTGGGATTTTACGCAGCGCGACCTCGCGTGGGTGGAAAAGTCGGTATCGAAACCGTACCGTGAGATTTGGCACGAACTGAATGGCACCGTCATGAATGAGATCGACGCGGAGGGCCGCGAAAGCTACCAGTCGATATCCAAAACGAAGACCTTCACGCCGCCGTCGTGCGATGCCCACTTCATATTTTCTGAATTGTCGAAGAATATCGAGAATGCGTGCCTCAAGGCGCGGCGCTGGGACTTGGCGACGCCTGAAATATTCTTTTTTCTCAAGACGCAGGATTTCAAATACCGCGGATTTGAAGTGAAGCTCTCGCATGCCACGTGCGTACCGCAGGACATTCTGAGGGCAATCGGTGAATATTTCCCGCGCGTGTTCCGCAAAGGACTTCTCTATCGTGCCACCGGTATCACGCTTATGAAACTACAGGACGCCGGCTCGGTGCAGCTTGATCTCTTCGGCTCGGTCATGCGCTCGCAGGGGCTCAAGCAGGTGTTTCAAAGCGTCGACGAGGTGTGCGAGCGCTACGGCAAACACACGATATTCCTCGCATCAAGCATGCGCGCGATGAATCGCGACATCGGTGAGGGTGAACGCGGCGGGCCATCGACCGTCATGCGCGCGCGTTTCTCGGGAGAGACCCTTCGCCGCAAGCTTGGTATGGCGTTCCTCGGCGAGGTCGGATAATCGGCCCATGAAGTTCACCCAGGCTTCATCGTCCATGCGATACTCTCAACTGCTTAATCGAAACCCTAGAAAAAGAAAGACTTATGGCAGATACAATAGTTACGAATACACCCGGCAATTCGAGCGGCGATAGCGCTGCAGGATGGATGATCGCGCTCATCCTTCTTGCCGTGGTCGTTGTGGGTGGAGTCATTCTGTATCGAAACGGATCACTCGGTGGTCGCGATAGCGGCGGTACGAACATCAACGTGACCCTACCTGCTACAGGCGGCACCGGCGGTACCGGTGGAACAGGAGGTACAACTCAGTAATAATTTTAATTTCGTTTTCCGACACCGCCCCGTCCGGGCGGTGTCGCTGTGCGCGGTACGACTGGAGCTCAATGTTATGATGCGTGTATGACCAGCAGTATCCGTTACGTGCTCGCTCTTATTCTGATCCTTGTTATTGCGTACCTCATCTACATGTATGCGCCGAAAGCGCCGGTATTCACGAACACGGCGACGTCGAGCGCGGCGGGCGCATCTGCCGGTACGCAGCTCAAGGTCAGCGACGTGTATGCGAGTACTGCCACATACAAGGTCGAAGCGCACTATCCGCAGTTCGGTATCCCAAGTGTCGATACGAAGATAAAAAGTACCGTCGAGAAAGCGGTCGCCGAATTCGAAAGCTATCCGGCGAATCCCGCGGATTCAGCAGTGCCGCAGAACGAGTTCAATGGATCATTCAATTCCGTATACGTGGGCGCCGATGTCGTAAGCGTCGCTCTTCTTTTATCCGAATATACGGGTGGTGCACACCCGAATACGAATATCGTGAGTGTGAACGTCGATCCCCGCACGGGCAGGGAGTTGACGCTTAATGACGCACTAGCGATGACAGGGAAGACGCTTTCGCAGGTCGCCACGGAATCGCTCGCGCAAGTGGAGACGAAGATCGGTGCCGACATGACTTTTCCGGAGGGCGCGGATCCGAAGCCCGAGAACTACAGCACTTTCATAATAAGCAAAGAGAAAGTGACGTTCATTTTCAACTCGTACCAGGTCGCACCATACGCCGCCGGGGCGCAACAGACTGAGTTCTCGCGGGTGAAATAGCGCCGGTTTTTTTTGGTTGCTACCGTTTCAAGAAGCGGGAGCCCGCAAAGAATTCGTACATGGGGCCCATCGCCATGCCCAGAGAGAATTCGAACGCGATCTCTTCAATGGGAATGCCGAGAACGAGTGTGCCGCTTGCGTTTGCGGATAGCCACCAGGATTCAACAATGCCGGGGTATATGACGTGGAACATAGCGAGGTATCCGAGTGTTGCAAGTGTTCCGAACAAGAGACTGCTCCACACGGCATCCCACAAGAGGTCGGGCCGATAGAACACCATCACTACGGCAAGCGCGATGAGTGCGATCGAGCTTGCGTACATTGAATTGATATCCGCGTATACAAGCAATAGGAACATGAGACCCCCGAAGGCCGTCAACGGCAGCAAAAAGGATCTCCAATGATGTGCGCGATTCTTACGCTGTGTGTAATGCTTCCCAAACACACCTTCGTACACCACGCACGCGACCGCGCCGGGGAAGAAGCCGAAAAAGAAGTCACCAAGGATGATCCTCGCACGTACCATACCCTCGGGCTGCCAGTAGTCGCGCAGATACCATGGTTCCGTGAGTACCGAGAGAAGTCCGAGCATAAGACCCGCGATCAGCATTTCGCGCCGCAGATCTTTTCGAAGATAGAATATCAGCGCCCATGCGGGGAGTGCGATGATAAGGTCGCCGATGAAATACGCGTACTGATAGTCGGTGAACATCGACTCATTGTATATGCAACGGCTGTGCGGCTGGATGGGAGTTGTTGATGACGGAGACCGCCACACCCCGCTCGACACAAAACGGCAGAATCGATGTAGCCGTATCGGGTACAATATCAACATGAACCGTGAAAGATTTGTTGTGCGGGCGCCAGCGGAGAAGAGTGCCGCGGCGAACGGGACCGAGGGTGCTGAAAATATCTCGGGCGCGGTGCATTTCGAATCGCTCACCGACCTCAAAAGGAATCTGATCCCCTGGATGCAAAGCCAAAGGCTCGGCAAAGTGAGCATTTATGCGTATCAAGGACAGACTGATCGCGAGGTCGGACACTTCATAGCGACGGTGGTGCCAGGACATTCGGAACTCGTCGATCGGCACGGGAATCAAGTGTCGCTCTTTGGCGTTCCTCGCTCTTCCGTAAATCGACCTCGCGCACGAGGACGACTCATGCGGATAGAGCAATGGCTCAAGGAAAAAGGCGTGTATGCACAGAGTGCGACGTTCGACGTCTTCACCTTCGAGGAGGGAGATGAAGAACAGACCGAACAGGAAGTCGAAGCGGAGGCGCTCGTGGCAGCAGGCGAGCCGCTGCAGGTTGCGGAGCCCACAGTGCAGGCGCCCGTTGCAGAAGTGATTGAACCCGTACATGCGGTCAAAATAAAAGGTCCTCGAAAACCGAAGCGAAAGAAGCCGATAAAGGCAGAAAGGAAGGCGCGTCTCGCTGAAAATGCTAGAGAGAAATATGCGAATATGCTGCAGGTCACGCTCGACCGCGCACATCAAATAGTCGCCTCCGACACGAGCACTATTGCAGGCGCACATGAAACATTGAGCAAGCTCGCCAAACTTGTGTTGGGTGCCGACGCTTCGCTCATCGGACGGTTCCGACACGATCTCAAACACGATCCGAAACTGATCGAGGTCAGAGTATTGCTCAGCGAGTACGAGAATGAGCGACTCCGCAATCCGGATGAACCGCTTTTGAGGGAGGACAAATTTGTGCGAAGACTTGCGAGGGAGATGTTCAGTGAGTCAACGCACACCGATCCATTCCGTTCGCATAGTGCGATGCATTGGCCGAGCTATGAGACTTCCAGGACGTTGGAAGAGTATATGTCCCTTTTCGCCCTGGATCTACGCAGTCCTGAGGGTCTACTGAAATACCTCCATGCCTGTCCGGAGCAGCGGTGGCTCGACATCGGCTCCGGGGAAACATACCGGGAGCCAATGTCGCTCATGAACGCGATGCGCGATATAAATCCAAAAGTGAAAGTCGTCGGTCTTGACCCCATGTATGATGAACAACTGGTATCACATGGCGATCGCGCGCGCGGGCGTCATCGATTGGATCCGAAATGGGCAGCAAAAAATGAGTTGGTTGCTGGGACCGCGCAAAACATGTCATTGCCGGATGCGTCATTCGATCACGTTGTATCAATGTTCGCGTTCGATAAATTCAACGAAGCGACCGGCGGAACACAGCAAGCTCTACGGCAGGTCGCGCGAATCCTAAAGCCCGGAGGCATCGTGCGCATTCATGGCCTGGACCTTTCAGCTTTGGAAAGAGGCTCTGCGTTATTTGAATATTTCACGCCGATAGCGCCGGCCGTTATCGCTTCTAAAACGATGACCGATGTCGGGAAATCGTTCGCCACAATAGTCTTTAAAAGAGTCGCAGTTTCGGCAGAAGAGGAAAAGAAATTACGGGAAGATATAAATGAGTGGCTCGAAAAATACGCCATGAACATTCCAATGGGGAAATGAACATCGGTCTAAAAACAAAAACACTATGATTGAGCGACCACGAACACACACGCTTGAAGTTGCTGAAGACACCGCAAATACCTATCTGGGAAATCTGGGCCTGGAGTGGAGCCAGCTTACCGGTAAGAAAGTCTTGGATATCGGTGCGCTCGACGCTGCCTTCGAGAATGCCGCTCGTCGTCGCGGCGTCGATGTTATATCCGTAGATAAAGATGTCATTGAGGGAGAGCACGCCCCGCCGAAAGATAGCAATTATGTGATTGCTAATGCCACAAAATTACCGTTCGGTGATGAGGCATTTGACTATGCGATAGCGCATACGTCGACCATGAATTACATCGAAAAGGAGTACGACATTGATACTGAATATGGTGCATATGTCGAAGACGCGCTCCGAGAGGCGTCTCGGGTGCTCAAAGCAGGCGGGCAGTTCCGCTTTACTTCCACATTACTCGATGCAAAAGATCTTCGAGAAGGAGATGAGGCGGTACCGGAAAAAAAGAGCGAAGCGCATGATGAGTGGCTCACCGAGCGGGAGCATCGATACCTTGAACCCATAGCGAAGCGGGCAGGTTTCAAAGAGCTGCAAGTGGTGCGATATGTGGGCGAGCAACGCGTGCGTGCAATGGAGGATTATTGCATGACGCACTATTTCGTGGCGGTGAAGTAGCACGAATTGGTAGAAGCGGGGAGAAGCGGTCAGGAATAATCCTTCGGCCGTCGCCGAAGGATTTTCACGACCCTGGCTCGCAATTTCTGCCGCTGCAGAAATATCGCTCTGCCTTTCGATTCTCCCGCGCACAGTGCTCAAGCACTGTGCTCACCTCCACAAAACAAAAAGCGCCTTGCGGCGCTCATTGTTTGTTTGTGGAGGTGGGGAGAATCGAACTCCCGTCCAAAGAAAAGTGTGTGAGTGTGTCTACGATGCGTAGGACATCTTGTGCGGCGTAAAGCCACTTCAGATGCGTATGTATGAGATGAACAAAATCATACGCAGCCTAGTCTCGTTGTCTTAGATGCGGAGGAGACACTCGCGCATCAGAGCTTGAATAGTTTAACGCCCGTTCAGCTCATATCAAGCATGAAGCTGGCGGACGGCGCTTAGGCTACGAGAGCGTAAGCGGGCTGCAGATCTGCCATCTGTATAGGTGACAAAACTGCACGTGCTACTTTGTTCGCACTTGAAGATTTGAACGTTTTTAGGAATTCGTTCGATTCCGCAACGCGCAAACACACACCGGTTTCCCTGTCGAAGCCAGTCACCCCCCACCTCCAATCCTTTGCAGGATTAGAGGTGGGGACCGGCTGGAATATCAAGGACGGTCCTTGATATCGGGTACTATTTAGTTTTCAAAGTGCGTTGAATCCTCCGCTTCTCGTCGCGTGCACGTATAGATTGACGTTTGTCTTCTTTTTTCTTTCCACGCGCAATCGCGATGAGGAGCTTGAGGTTTCGCCCCTTATTATACACCCTAAGTGGCACAATTGTCAACCCCTTTTCTCCTTCCGCCGAGGAAACATGGGCGATTTCCTTGATATTGAGGAGCAGCCGGCGCGTGCGTTCGGGATCATATGATTTCGGCGCGTTGGCGGGTTGCCAAGCGGGGATGGTGGCACCCACGAGATATGCTTCGCCGGCGCGCGCGACCACGCGCGCGCCCTTCAAGGAGCCATGTCCGGCGCGGAGCGACTTCACTTCGAATCCGTGCAATTCCAAACCGGCCTCGATCTCTTCGAGGATCGTATAGTCGAATCCGACGCGCTTATTTTCTACAAGGCTCATACAGTAAGCAGGGTACGCAGTTCGCCTTCGAGTGCAAGCGCGTCCTGGACCCCGATCTCAAACGTGCGGGCGAGTTTTTCTTTTGAGCGAGTGAGTGCGCCGGTGGGAAGCAGCGGCTCAACGCAGAGCACGGTCGTGTCTTCGGCGACCACGCACGATGCATGCTCCGACAGATCGTGGCGTATCGCATTGCTCAGACCTTTGGAGACCAAATGCGCGTACACCTTCATGACCGCATCGCTCGAGCGAGTGCGCGGCGACCTATTATTGACGAGCACGATCCTATTGGCTCCCGCGCGCATTGCTTCCGAGACGTGATCGACCATTGTCGGCCCGAGTCCGCCGTCTACATATCGTTCGCCGGAGAAGGTTACCCGCTTGCCATAAAAGACCGGTATAGCCGCGGAAGCACGGACTATCTCGAACGGATCCATCCCATCTTCTCTCTGCACGTATCGTGTCTCGCCCGTCGTGGCATTGGTGATCGGTATCAAATATGAGATGGGCGAGCGCTCGAGAGCGGCGACGTCCATGGGGGCTTGCTGTTTGAGAACTGAGTCGACCAGGTAATCGATGTTCATTATTTTGTAGAAACGCAGGTATGAAATAAAACGCGTGGTCGAAAGGAGCTCTGTCCAAATGCTCCTCAAATATTCGTATTCTTTTCTTTGTCGGCTCGCGTAATACAGCGCGTTGCCCGCGTTGCCGGAACTGCCGATGATGATGTCAGGATTCGTGATACCAAGCTGTAGGCCAAGCGCGTTCAGAAAACCGCCACCGTGTGCGCTCCGCATTCCACCGCCGATGAGGATGATCGCGGTCTTTGATCTCGGCGTCATTGAAACTAACTATAACAGTCATACTCCGAGCGACTTAGCCGGCAATTGAGGATTCCTTGCCTTTCGGTCAATTCTGAATAGTATCGAATATAGGCTTTGACAGACATTCATTCGAGAGGATAGCGACATGGACACCACCCTAGAACTGCAGTCCCGCTTCGCGGAATTCAAGAGTCGCGGGTTTCAGATCGACATGACGCGGGGTGTTCCGAGCAAGGAACAGCTCGCGCTCTCCGCTCCGATGCTCCGCATCGTCGAAACGATGAGCGGTGCCATCGATTGCCTCAATTACGGCTCGCTCGAAGGTTTGCCGGTAGCGCGGCAATTCTTCGCCGACTATCTGGGTACGGTAGCCGCGGAAACGATCATTGGCGGCAACTCGAGTCTTGCGCTCATGCACGATGTCGTGGCGCACGCGCACACACTCGGCATGCCGGGTG
Organism: Minisyncoccota bacterium; assembly: GCA_041675105.1. GTDB lineage: Bacteria > Patescibacteriota > Minisyncoccia > Phycocordibacterales > UBA2100 > UBA10103. The sequence continues at coordinate 9,999 of JBAYUL010000003.1, read as the reverse complement.
ATGATGTGGGGCTGTGGAAAGGGCAATGCGCATTTCTGTGCCCGTCGCCTGGTTATGATCGGCACCACACCGTTTGCGAGTCGCTCGGCATCATGATGATACCGATCAGGATGACAAGCGAAGGACCACATATGGAAGACGTGCTCCGACACGTGAAGAATCCGCTCGTTGTCGGTATCTGGTGTACGCCGTATTACCACAATCCGACGGGGGAGACGTATTCGGACGCCGTTGTATCACAACTTGCGTCGATGAAGACCGCGAATGGCGGGTTCCGGATCTTCTGGGACATGGCGTATGCGGTGCACCATCTCACTGAGCAGCCTGCGCAGCTGCTGGATATCCGTGCAGAGTGCCAGAAGTACGGGAACGAAGACCGTGTGTTTCAGTTCGCGTCGACGTCGAAGATCACGTGGGCGGGCTCGGGTATTTGCGCGATGTCCACCAGTCCGCGGAACCTCGCATGGTTCCACCAGTGGTTGTTCGCCCAAACCATCGGGAACGATAAGCTCAATCAGCTGCGGCATGTCCTTTTCTTGAAGGACATGGATGGTGTCCGCGCGCACATGGCGCGGCACCGTGCGATCCTTCGGCCGAAATTTGATGCGGTCGAGCGGGTCCTCTTTGCGGAGTTCGGTCGCGGTGGTGCAGCGACGTGGACCACGCCACGCGGCGGATACTTCGTCACGCTCCGCCTCGAGGATAGCTGTGCGAAACGGACGGTCGAGCTGTGCGCACAGCTCGGGATCAAGGCGACGCGGGCAGGAGCAACCCACCCGTATTCCCGCGATTTCGAAGACCGGACGATCCGGCTTGCGCCGACGTGTCTCTCTGTCGAGAACGTCGAAGCATCCACCACGGCCGTCGCCCTCAGTGCAAAGTGTGCGGCCATGGAGCTGCGCGAGAAGCGAATGCTGTTCTGAATGTCGCGGCGACAAGTGCCCCCGTAGAGCGCGGGGGCACTCATTTTTTAAAGCGCTTCGCCACAGCGCTATCGACCGGATCATATTCGGCGGTCACGATTCTTTCATTAAGACGTCTGTACTGTATAATCCTGCGATATGGCAAATCCTCAAAACGATAGTTCGCGCAAGAATCCCGTACCGCCCGGTCCGCAAGGCCCGAGCCTCTGGACCCAACTTGCTGCGGCGTTCGCAGTGTTCCTTATTATATCGATCGGCTATTCGATGGTCCGCCAGTACATCTCGACGGAGAGCGAGGTCGTCCCCATTTCACAGATCGCAAGCGACATCACCGCAGGGAATATCACGAGCATTATTGTGGAGGGCGACAAGATCACGGCGACGTACGCGGACAAAACGACAAGATCTTCGCGCAAAGAAAGCGAAAGCTCACTTACGCAGACGTTCTCAGATTTTCAGATCCCGCCGGAGCGGCTCGCGGTCGTCAATATCAAAGTACAGGACGAGGGCGGTCTTCGCTTCTGGTTCCTCACGCTCGCGCCGATCTTGGTACCGGCGCTCCTGCTCTTCGGCGTGATCTGGTTCCTCTCGCGCCAGCTCAAAGGCGGCGGTATGCAGGCGTTCACCTTCGGCAAATCCATGGCGCGTCTCATACGACCGGAAGATGTCGGGCAGAAGGTGACGTTCGCCGATGTCGCCGGCGCCAAAGAGGCGAAGCAAGAGCTGCTCGAGATCGTCGACTTCCTCAAAAATCCGAAGAAATTCATCCAGATCGGCGCACGCATTCCCAAGGGGGTGCTTCTTATGGGCGCCCCCGGTACCGGTAAAACCTTGCTTGCTCGCGCGGTCGCAGGCGAAGCAGGCGTGCCCTTCTTTTCCATCTCGGGCTCCGAATTCGTTGAAATGTTCGTCGGCGTAGGCGCCTCTCGCGTGCGCGATCTTTTCGCGACCGCAAAGAAGTCCGCTCCCGCCATCGTATTCATGGACGAGATCGACGCCGTGGGACGCATTCGCGGCACGGGCGTCGGCGGCGGCAACGACGAACGCGAACAGACGCTCAACCAGATCCTCGTCGAAATGGACGGCTTCGAACCGAACGAAAAGGTCATCGTCATGGCGGCGACCAACAGGCCCGATGTGCTCGACCCCGCACTTCTTCGCCCGGGACGATTCGACCGCCGCGTCATGATCGATCTGCCCGACAGAAAAGACCGCGAAGATATATTGAAGACGCATTCGCGCACCAAGCCGATGGGTCCCGATGTGGTGCTCTCCGTCATCGCAGAACGCACGCCGGGATTCTCAGGTGCCGACCTCTCGAACCTGATGAACGAAGCAGCGATCCTTGCGGCACGCGAAGATCGCAAGGAAGTGGCACAGTACGACCTCATTCGTTCAATAGAGAAGGTCATGCTCGGGCCCGAACGCCGCTCGCATGTGCTCAATAGGAAGGAAAAGGAGATCACCGCATACCACGAGGCCGGGCACGCAATTGTTGCATCGGTGCTCCCGTATGCCGACCCCGTCCACAAGATATCCATCATCTCACGCGGCCGCGCGGCAGGGTACACCCTCAAGCTTCCGTTCGAAGATCGTAAGATGCAGTCGCGCAAGGAATTCCTCGACGATATCGCTGTATCGCTCGGCGGGTATATCGCGGAGAAAATGGTCTTCGGCGATATCACGACCGGCGCGTCCAACGATCTGCAGGTCTTGACCGCGCTTGCACGCAACATGGTCGCGCGCTACGGCATGTCCGACAAAATGGGACCGATCGCTTTTGCTGCGTCGGCACAGCGTGCGATGTTCGGCGAAGGAGTCGAAGGAGAGCAATCGCAGGAGGTCGCGGCGGCTATCGACGCCGAGGTGAAGAAAATAATTCTTGGCGCGCATAAGAAAGCGGAAGACGTGATCAAGCGCCACCGCGGAGCGCTCAACGCCATAGCCGAACGCCTCGTCGAAGTCGAGACCATCGAACGCGAAGAATTCGAGAAGATACTCATCGCCAACGGCATCACTCCGAAAAAGAAAGAGGACATCGAGCACGCCCCGTTAGCATAGCCACATATGGTAAGCGCGGGCTATCGGCCCGCGCTTATTCGTTACCATGAGAACAGAGCAAGGATATTGATATAGCCGGACAGCTGCAGAGCAGTCCCGGTACCGAGGAACAGCATGATGAGACCGGCTGTCATCGCTGCTGGCGCACTCGGATCGCCGTTCTTGTCGTGCAGATACCGGTTCGCCAGTCTTCGAATAGTCGACCTGCCTTGAACGTTCGCCAATCCCGCCATAGGACGTCCTCTCGTAAGGGTTCTCTGCCGCGACTTTATCCCGCGTGTTCCCGATGGTCAAATTAGGAGTTCATGATACCGTTCCAAATATGAAAACCGTGGTCGTAGAAGGACTGATCGCCGGACACGATAAAAAACCGTATCGGGGCCGCATCGTGATCGACGCACAGACCGGTCTTATCGCAAATGTGGAGAAGCCGTCAAAAGTAGCCAAAGCGGAGCACGTGTTCGGTAATGACTGCCTCATCTTTCCCGGATTCGGCGATGTGCACATCCATGCGCGTGAGGACGACACCGGCAAACAGACGTACAAAGAAGAGTATGCGACCGCGGCGGATGCGGCACTCCACGGGGGAGTCGTGCACGTAGCCGCGATGCCCAATACGCCGAACTGTGTGGTGGGAAAAGAACAATTCAATTGGCATCGCGATCGCATTGCGCAGCTCAATTCACCGATCGCTATTCTCAATTACCTCGGCATCGACACCAAAACGAAACCGCTCGGCAAGCCAGGCGACTATTTCTACAAGTTGTATTTCGGTAAATCGGTCGGCGATCTCACGGTGACGTACGGCAGCGAGCTCGATGTGATACTCGCCAAATACAAAGGACAGCACATTTCTTTTCACGTCGAATACGAACCGATCGTCCAGGCGTCCGCGGCAGGAAAGACGCACGCTGATCGTCGCCCCGTCGCCGCGGTCAACGAAGGTCTCCGTATTCTTTTGCCGCTTATTGAGAAATACAAGATACATGCAAAACTCTGCCACTGGTCGACCGGGGGAGAGAGCTTCGATATGATCGCGGAGTATCGCAAGCGCGGATGTGACATCGTGCTCGAGGTCTCGCCGCTTCACCTGCTTTTCGACACATCGATGACCGACGCCGATCCCGAATTGTGGACGAAGATACAGATGAACCCCGCGGTGCAGGCGCCGGACCATCGCGCCGCTCTCATCAAAGGTCTTAAAGACGGATTCATCCAATTCATCGCGACCGACCATGCGCCGCATACGGAGGAAGAGAAGTTCTCCGCGTTCGCGAAGTTCAAGGACCGCTATCAGGGCATGAGCAATAAAGAGATGGCGATGGAAGTGAAAAAGACGGACGAGCATCTGTTCCTTGCGACGTGCGTCGAGAACGGCCACAGCGGCGCGCCGTGGCTCGATACGTACGCGCTCGTCTGCGCGTGGCTTATGAGCGAGCATGGATTCACCGCCCAAGACATCGCGAAAGCGGCCGCCTATATACCGGGAAAGTTCGTGAACCCCTACCTCAAAAAGCAGTTCCCGAAAAGGAATTTCGGCAAAGGATTCGGCGAGATCAAAAAAGGGTTCATGGGTTCCTTCACGGTGCTGAATCTCAAGAAGAAAACAACGGTGCGTCGCGGCGACCTCAAGACGAAAGTGAAATGGTCTCCACTCGAAGGCCGCACGTTTGAAGGTGCGCTCGAAGCGGTATTCATAGGCGGTGTACGGCAGTGATTGACTAACACGTACCGAGGGCGCATGTTTCTCGCAGAGATATCGCACGCCTGAGCGGATCAGGCTCGACCGTATGTAGGAGGAAGAAATGGGCGTTCCCCAAGAACTTTCCTACATGCCGCGATATGCGCTTGTGGGATTAGCGACATTCTTTGTGGATGTCGGGATGTTCACTGCTCTCGTGGCGCTGTTCCCGGCGTGGTACGCCGAGGCATATGTAGGAACTTCTGCAGCAGCCGCCTATGCGGTGAATTTCATTGGCCATACGAAGTTCACGTTCCGTATCCAAACCGGAATGTGGAGACACCTCAGGCTTCATTTTGCAATGAAAACGAGTGTGTACGTGGCGCGCGTCGCGCTCATGAGCTTGCTCGTAACGCGCATGGGAATGAGTGCCTGGGTCGGGTATGTCGTCGGCCTCTCGCTCGTCGTCGTGACGTATCTCGGCTCGCAATGGATATTTGCCGGGAACTCACCCAAGCGAATGATCCTTGTGGTCAGGGACTTAATCCGGGTGTACTGGCATTATGTCCGTCGTGCTATGCGGTTCGTGATAGCAGGAGCCGTGACTTTGCTGGTGTACTACGGGTCGCTCTATACGCTCACGGACGGCTTCGGCTACTGGTATATCGCGTCGGCGACGATCGCGATGGTGCCTCAGCATGGGGTGAACTTCTGGCTCATGAAACGCTGGGCGTTCGAGGATAGGCATACGCCGCTGCTCTTGCATGTGTGGCCGTATGTGAAAGTATCGTCACTCAGCTTTGTTCTCAACATCGCGCTCCTGCATATCTTCGTCGAGTACGTGGGCCTGTGGTACATGTACGCGCAGGTCATCGTGACGGGGATCATCGGGGTCATTGTTTTCCTGCGATACGACAAAATGTTCAAAAAGTAGCCTCCGCCCGGCGCGTTCGTCGGCCGGAGGTTTCGTCTTTCCATACCTGCGCTATACTTCATCTCCATGAAAAACAACAATGACAAAAAAGCGATCGCGCTCCATAAGAAACTCGGCGGGAAGATCCGCATCATGCCGGCGGCGAGGGTAGCGAATCGCGCCGACCTCGCGCTGGTCTATACACCCGGTGTCGCGGCGGTATCCATGCTTGTCGCCAAAGATAATTCGCTTGCGCGCGACTATACGATAAAAGGCCGTATGGTGGCGGTCATTTCCGACGGCTCCGCCGTGCTTGGTCTCGGCAATATAAAGGCGCTCGGCGCACTTCCGGTCATGGAGGGGAAGTGCGCGCTTTTCAAGACGTTCGCCGATGTCGATGCCGTCCCCCTCGTGCTCGATACCCAGAATGCCGATGAGATAGTGGAAACAGTGATGCGCATCGCGCCCGCGTTCGGCGGCATCAACCTTGAGGACATCGCTTCACCGAAATGTTTTGATATCGAAAGACGCCTTGTGGACGCGCTCGATATACCGGTCATGCACGACGACCAGCACGGCACCGCCATCGTGGTGCTTGCAGGACTCTTGAACGCGCTCAAGGTAGTTAAAAAGAAGATGGACAAGGTAACGATCGTTATTTCCGGTGCGGGCGCCGCCGGTACCGCGATCGCAAAACTTCTCCATGTCGCGGGGGCAACGAACATCATCATGCTCGACAGCAAGGGTATCATCGACGCCTCACGCCCGGAATCGCACAAGAAAGAACTTGCCGGCTTCGCGAATCCGAAGAATATTAAAGGCGGTTTGCATGAAGCATTGGCGGGGGCCGATGTGCTCATCGGTGTCTCCGGGCCGGGTCTTGCGACAGCGGCGGATATCCGTCTCATGGCGCCCAAGTCGATCGTGCTTGCGATGGCCAATCCGAATCCTGAGATCATGCCCGACGAGGCGAAGCGTGGGGGAGCGGTGGTGATAGGCACGGGACGTTCGGATTTCCCCAACCAGATAAACAATTCGCTCGCATTCCCCGGCATTTTCCGCGGCGCGCTCGACCACAAGGTCACCAAGATCACCGACAAGCATAAACTTGCCGCCGCGAAAGCCATCGCAGCGCTCGTACCGAAGCCGACGGCGAACAAAATAGTGCCCGACATGTTCGACAAGCGGGTCGCCAAGGCGGTCGCAAAAGTGATCCGATAGAACCCCGGGAAGGGTATACTGGCGGTATGGACCCGATGCAACTTGCCCAGCTGAAGCGACAGGCCGAGTGGTACGCGCAGGAGGTGCGGCACAGCGATCGTGATCTGCAGGCCGCTGAGCTCGCATTTGAGGGCGCGAAAAAGAAAGTTGAAGAGTTACGGAAAAAGCATCTCGAGAACAAACGGAAGCTCGATGTCTTCACGCAGGACATTCTGCGCGCGCAAGAAGAAACCCGCAGGAATATTTCGAACCAGCGACATTAAGATTCTTCTAAAAACATCCACTATTCTACGCTATAGCGTAAAATAGTGGATGTTTCCATTCTATAAGAATCCGCAAAGGAGTAAGGGGTAGTGGTCAATGTGAATTCTTCAAGAGACTGACAGGGCGGGCAAAGCGCCTTATAATCGGGTTTCACCGCCCTTAGCTCAGTTGGTTAGAGCATCGAGCTTATACCTCGAGGGTCCTTGGTTCGAATCCAAGAGGGCGGACATGAATCGAAAATAGCACCGACGTGCTGTTTTCGATTACATGGCCGAGCCGGAGCCATGTTTTATCAGTAGACAAAACGGGCGAGGCAGGGTCGTGGAATTTTGCGAGTGACGACGAGCAAAATATCCCTGACGACATGACTGAAAATCTGCCGGTGGCAGATTTTGTGCTTTGTCCGGGTCGGAGCGCGTCGTCTGCTTTCAGCAGACCCCAAGCGAGGCGTGCCCAGGCAAATTTTCAGCAGAAAATTATGCGTGGGGACAGATTTGCATGCTACCATTTCGCGATGAGTCACACAGGTGATAAACAGTGCTTTACGGCGGAAGTATTCATCGTTCATAAAGACAAGGTGCTGTTACGGATGCACGACAAATATAAAATATGGCTCTCGGTGGGCGGTCATATTGAGCCGAATGAGGATCCGAACCAGGCCGCACTTCGCGAAGTAAAAGAGGAAGTGGGGCTCGACGTGGTCTTATGGGACGAAGGTCAAAAATTCACGGTCAACGAGGGTACGTTCCGCAATCTCGTGCCGCCTGTCGGACTCAATTGCCATATGTCCGACACGAATGAACACGTTACGCTCGTGTACTTCGCCACTGCATCCGCAGACAAGGTCGTCCCGGAAAAGACTTCGGACGAATGGCGCTGGGTATCAAAAGAAGAGCTCGGTTCAATGGATCTTCGGGAAAATGTTCGAGAGTACGCCCTCGGAGCCTTGAAGGCGCTGGGAACGTCTTCATCCTGAATTGTGCATAGGCGGTTGCTGAGTCCTCGGCGCATGCGACAATGGACGCATGAAGAAACTCATCGGTATCGCGGCTCTGACCGCGCTTATTAGTATCCCTACGTTCGCAAGTGCGGCAACGGCGGCGGAACTCCAGGCACAGGCGCAAGCGCTTCTGCTTCAGGTCGCGGCATTGCAGGCGCAGTTTGGTACACAGCAGAGTGTGACGCTGCCTGCGACCGTCACATCGAATGCGAATTGCCCCCTTATCGGCCGCGTACTCAAACGCGGGTCGAACGGTGACGACGTCACCCGGCTGCAGCGTTTCCTTGCCCTTGATGCGAGTATTTATCCCGAGGGACAGGTGACTGGTTACTACGGCGCCCTTACGGAAGCGGCGGTACAGCGCTGGCAGACTCGATACAACATTGTTTCGAGCGGTTCAGCGGACACGACCGGGTATGGAGTAACGGGTCCGCGCACGGCAGCGGCCATTTCGCTGCAATGTTCTACGTCCGCGAATGTCGGAGCATATAACGGCCCTGTCGGCGGATTCATCCAGGTCTCGCCGGTCATCGGCAGTACGCCGCTCAAGGTGAATGTACAGGCGACGGTGAATACCACGAACTCTTGCACCGGTGCGGCGTATACCCTTGATTGGGGAGACGGCTCAGTACAACAAGTGCTCACTGTCCCGGCGGGCGTGTGCACGACGATGAATCAGTCGTACGCGCATACATACATCTACGGCGGCACATACATCGTGAAGCTCGCGTCAGGCACACACCAGACGACCGCGACGGTCGTCGCGTCGGGTCCTGTTGCCCCGTCGCCGGTACAGGTGATCACGCAAACCGCCGTACTTTCCGCGACGCCGCTCTCAGGCCCCGCACCGCTCAGCGTTAATTTCCGCGTCGCGAATCCGAACGCGGGCGGCAGTTATCGACTGGATTTCGGCGATCGGAATTTCGGTCCCGTCTATCCTGCGCCGGTCTGTGTGTCGTGTAATCCCGTCTCGACCGGAAGTCACACATACGCTACCACCGGTACGTACGCGGCGAAATTGCTTTTCCAGCCGCCGTACATATGTAGTGCGGGGGCCATATGTTCTCAGGCAATGCCGGCCGAACAGATCGCTTCCACGGTCTCGATCACGGTGCAAGCGAATACGGTGGCGTTCACATACGGACCGCTCGCGGTGACGCCGAATGTTTCAGGCAATCCGCTGTCGGCCTCCGTATCGTTCGATCTGCCGACCTCGTGCACAGGGTATGACCTCTCGTGGGGTGACGGCAGCGCCAATGTGACACAGGCCGATAGCACTTCTTGCGCACAGAGCAGATCGATCAAAACATTCAGCCACCAATATGCCGGAAGTGGTTCTTACACGGTATCGCTCCGTCGCGGACCCACGCTCGCACAACAGGATAGCCTTTCGCTCGTCATTTCGAACTGATCTATGCGGAATCTCCTGGCAGGAATCGCGGCGGGTCTTGCCCTTGTGCCTCTGGCTGCAAGCGCCATCACCGCCGACGACCTGACTGCACAGGTCGCGTCACTCCTCGCGCAGTTGAACCAATTGCAGCAGCAACTTTCCTCTCTTACATCGGGCGTTGCGCCTCGAGCATCCGTTTCACCGCTACCGAGTACAGCAGCGTGTCCGGCGGTCATTCGAAACCTTTCGCGCGGCATGCGCGGCGACGACGTGATGTCGCTCCAGAAGTTCCTTGTGGCGCAGGGGTCGTTGGACGCCGATGCCGCCACGGGTTTTTTCGGTGCGCTGACCGAAGCATCTATCAAGAAATGGCAGGGTGATCACGATATTGTGTCGGGCGGCACCGCGTCCACGACCGGATGGGGGACCGTGGGCGCAAGAACTCGTGCGGCGATGTTGAGCGCGTGCGGCGGTGAAGCGGCGCCGGGCAACGATACGCTCTCGGTATCGGTGCGTGGACTCGATGCCTCCGCCGATGCGACGGTG
>JBAYUL010000002.1:0-23034 GCA_041675105.1 Minisyncoccota bacterium | reverse complement strand
GATATCAACGGCGTGCGCGATATCGACGGCATGACCCACACGCGCAAGCGTGCCGCCATAGGCCTCGATACCAACGGCATGGGCAATGTCGACCGCGTGCGCAATATCGACGGAGTGTGCGATATCGACCGCGTGCGCGACGTCGACGGGATGTGCCACGTTCACCGCATGACCGACTGGTGGACCCGCGTGGGCGACCAGTACGCCGCGGCCGACGGTCGCCGGGCGTCCGATCGTAGCGGGGGACCCGATGGTCCGCGGGGACGCATATATTTCGCTCTCTGTTATGTAAATGACGTCGACATCATAGGACGGAGAAGCGCATCCGCAGGTATCGCCGACCTGTGCGGCATTCGCGAATGCGGTGCTGCCGAATAGCCCAACGACGATGAAGATGGTAAGGTATCGTTTTATCATCCCGCGCTTTCCAAGCGCGGTGATGATAAGCGGATGTTCAGTACGTGAGAGGGAGGGATTCATAGTGGGTCTAGATGTCATACGAACCAACATACGAGGCTTCGAGCACGAAGCGCGCGCTTTTGCCGGTGAGCGTATCGCAGGTGACGAGCGTGAGGCGCGTGCCGAGCGTCGTCGACATGTCGATCTTGGTATTGCTCGCGTCGGCCGTTGTGATGCTCGTGACGCTATACAGATAGTTCTTTCCATTCGCCTGGAGCGTCACCATGTCGCCCGCCGAAAGTTCCGGTACGCGGTTGAATGCCTTGTACATGGCATTGTGCACGATGGGCAAGTGCGAGGAATGCGCAAAGATGATCATGTTCCCGACCTCTCCGAGCTTTGCAGAGTCGATGTAGCGTGCGGGGCCGTTCACGAGCAGCGCGTCGAGCGCGTTGATGTCGCGAGTGCTGGGATTCTGGACGGCAAGGTCCATATCGATAGCGGGAATAACGATACGCTCCGGAATGATACCGACGGTCGCCGCCGTATCCTGCGCTTCATCCAAAACGGAATCACCGAGTGTCGGCAGATCGGAGAGCGGCAGCTGCTCTCTGCTCGCGATGGGCGCCGTTCCATCAATATAATCAGGAACGAACCCGATCGAGTCGGCGGTCGAGAGCGCGAGAAAGAATATAAGCACCGTCGCAGCAAGAAAAACGCCGAATGGGGGTTTTTGCGGCTGTGAAGTCACGTTGTCCTGGGTCATCTGTGTATAATACACCAAAATCTACATTTGTCAATCCCCCGCCGGGCAGCCCACAATCCCAGCACTTGACAAACTGCCATATCTATGTAAGTATGTCGCTCATGACAGAACCAGCACAGCCCAGGAGCCGGGTGCCCAACATCCTCGCTATCTTGGGACTTATCATACTGTTTATCATCATCGTGTGGGGCCTCATTCACCTTGCGTCACTCGGCGGCGGCTCTTTCTCCGGCCTTTTCCAGAAGAAAAACGACACGAAGATAACCGTCACCGCTCCCGCGACGGTGCAATCGGGCACGCCGATGACGATCTCGTGGAAATTCACGACAAAGGACAAGGGCTCATACGCGTTCCTCTATCAGTGCGGCACCGGCGCGCAGATCGCCACCCCGCGTTCTGACCAGGTATTCGTACCGGTCCCGTGCGGCGCAGCATTCACGCTGGGCAACGCATCGACGAGCGCCACTCTGCTTCCCCTCTCGAATGCAACCTCTTCGATAAAGATCCCTCTCACGGTGATCTTCATTCCGAATGCGACCGGTACGCAGGCGCAGGGCTCCGCGAGCGTGACGATCACGCAGCGCACCGCACCCGCGACAAGCACCCCCACAACGACGCCCGTTACCGAAAAGCCTACGCCCGTCACACCTACACCGATCGCGAAGGGTCCCGCAGATCTCGTTGTCACGGTGATCTCGAGCTCCATCGACGGGTACGGCAACGGCACGGTCGTGTTCGACATCGCGAACATGGGCGATTCACACAGCGGTTCATACACTTTCCAAGCACAGCTTCCCACTTCTCAGCCGTATACGTATAGCTCGCCCGCTCAGTCGTCACTGGCACCCGGCTCGCACGTGCAGAACACGCTCAACTTCACGCAGGGCATGAGCGGGACATTCTTGGTCACCGTGACCGGCCAGGGCGGGAATGAATCGAACCTCGGCAACAACAGCGCGTCGCAGTATCTCTCGGGCCCCGCGTATCAGAACCAGTATCAGTATCCGCAGTACCAATATCAGTACGGCTACTGATCTCTCACCCGTCAATAACAAAAGCGCCTCACAAGGGGCGCTTTTGTTATTGATGTCAGACTGCCACCTACCGTTCGGTTGGCGGTCGCGTGTTCATTAAATATCCAATGTGGCTTCTTTGGCGTGGGATTGAATGAACGACTTTCTGGCGGGGACGTCGGTGCCCATGAGCATGTCGAACACGATGTCGGCGTCTTGCACGTCCTCGATGTTCACCTGTTTAAGGATGCGGCGCGCGGGATCCATGGTGGTCTCCCAGAGTTCCTCGGAGTTCATTTCACCGAGACCCTTGTATCGCTGTACGGAGATCTTCGGCGCCTTCTTCGTCTTCACCTCCTCGACTTCCTCGCCGGCGACCTCTTCCGGCTCTTCCGGCGCCTCTTCTGGTTCGATCGGAGTGTCTTTGCCGACAAGCGCGATGCGCTCTTCGTCGGTGTATGCGTAGTGGACTTCTTTGCCTTTGCGCACCTTGAAAAGCGGTGGCTGCGCGATGTAGAGGAATCCGCCGTCAATGACCGGACGGAAGTGGCGGTACATGAGCGTAAGGAGAAGCGTGCGGATGTGCGCGCCGTCCACGTCGGCATCGGTCGCGATGATTATTTTGTGATAGCGCAGCTTCTCGATATTGAAAATGTCGCCTATCGCGGTGCCGAGCGCGACGACGAGATTCTTGATCTGCTCGCTCGCGAGCATCTTATCGAGGCGGGCGCGTTCGATGTTCAATATCTTGCCGCGTAGCGGAAGTATCGCCTGTGTGCGGCGATCACGGCCCATCTTGGCGGTGCCACCGGCCGAATCTCCTTCCACGATGAAGAGCTCCGCCTCCTCGGCGTTCTTGGTCTGACAATCGGCAAGCTTGCCCGGCAGCGTCATGCCGTCGAGCGCTCCCTTGCGCATGATCGAGTCCTTGGCCGCTTTGGCCGCCTTACGTGCTTTCATCGCGAGCGTGATCTTGCCGATGATGGAACGCGCTTCGTCGGGATTCTCTTCGAGGAACTGATTGAACGCCTCGCCGAAGACCGTTTCGGTCGCACCGCGCGCTTCCACAGAGCCGAGTTTGCCTTTGGTCTGTCCTTCGAATTGTATCTCACGGAGCTTCACGGAAACGACAGCGGTGAGCCCTTCGAGCACATCATCGCCCGTAAAGCTCTCGCTCGCTCCGCTCTTTCCGTTGATCGAACGCGTGAGCGCGGTCTTAAATCCGGTCACGTGCGTGCCGCCTTCTGCCGTGTAGATGTTGTTGGCGAACGCCGAGATGCGGGAAGTAATATCGTCGACATACTGGAGTGCGACCTCCACTTGCACGCCGTCTTGTTCTTTTTCTACATAGAAGATCGTCTTGTGAATCGCTTCGAGGTGATGATTTTGGAACGCGACAAGCGAGCGCAGCCCCCCTTCGAAGTAGAACGTGACCGATGGCGCGTCGACGCCGAGCTCGCGGAGATAAAACGCATCCTTTTCTTGAACTTTCTCAGCATTCCGAAGGTCCAAGATGGAGATTCGCATGCCTTTTACGAGATATGCTTGCTGGCGCATATGAGCGACGATGCGGTCCCAGTTGTAATCGATAACAGGAAAAATGCTCGGGTCTGCCTGGAAAAGTGTAACGGTTCCGTGGAGCTTGGAAGTGCCGATCTTCTTGACGCGGGCGACCGCCTTGCCACCGTTCTTATATTCCTGCACATACGCGCCGCCGTCACGATGCACTTCGACTCGCACGTAGGTCGAGAGCGCGTTGACGACGGATGCGCCGACGCCATGCAAGCCACCAGAAACTTTGTATCCGTCGCCGCCGAATTTCCCTCCGGCGTGCAGTGTGGTCATGATCGTCTCGAGCGCGGAAACTTTTGTTTTGGGGTGAATATCTACCGGGATGCCGCGACCGTTGTCTACGATTCGCACAAAATTGTCGGGCAAAAGTGCGACTTCGATATCGTTGGCGAACCCGCCCATCGCTTCGTCACGTGAGTTGTCGAAGACTTCCCAGATGAGGTGGTGCAAGCCGTCGGGGCCGGTCGTACCGATGTACATGCCCGGTCGGCGACGCACCGCCTCGAGACCCTCAAGGACCGTAATGTCGGCCGCCCCGTACGAGGAACCCCCCGTTTTGGGGGCTGTTTTCTTGACCTTTTCCGCCTTAGTTATAGCCATGATTTGTGCATTCAGTATAGCAAAAATTTCGTCTATTGCCTACCCCTTTCTGTCGCGTATAGTGAATAAAGAAGCTGGCTAGGCCGGTCTCAAAAAACCAAGGAGCGACGCTAAATGAAGATCATTCGTCCCATGCTTTACGTCGTGGCAGGCGTGGCGGCCGTACTGGCGGTTGTCGGTGCCGGGGCCGGCATCGTAAGCGCCATCACCGGACAAGAGGTGCCGTTCGTGCGCTCGTGCACACTGCACCATGAGGACCCCCTGAGGCTCGATTGCGGTGACATGCGCATCATCGTAAGCATCGGCGTGTTCCCGCGAGGCACGACCATGAGATCGCTGAAGAACATCAGCGATGTGAGCTGCGCCGGGGTCGCGCGAGTGTACGGCATCGGGGCGCGAAAGATCGTTCCCGGCACGCTGTCCTGCAAGCAGCAAACAAACGAGAACGTCCAGAAACCCGGGTCACCCCCGGGTTTCTTCTTTATCACCACGTCTACCTTACCTGCCAACCTTTTGCGGCTACTGCGGAGTTGACACTTTCCATGCGCTCGTTCGCATCACCGTCGGTGAGCGTTTTGTCGAACGACTGGAACACGAGACGGAACGCATACGATACCTTGCCCTCTTTTTCAAATTGGTCGAACAGTGAGATACGCACCAAGAGCGATCCCGATGCGCTCCGTATCGTTTCAAGCACCGCTTCGGGCTTCGTGCCCGCACCGGTCCAGAGCGCGATATCGCGAACGATGAACGGATAGCGCGAAAAAGTCTGATAGCGGACATCGCTGATCATCGGCAAGGGCTCATATGCTTCCGGATCGGGCATGGGTGAAATGAGCTCTCCGATCGGTATCTCAAGCACTTCGTCCGGCAGCGTATCTGCGATGCTTACGCCCAGGTGTTCTCCGAGAGCTCTCAGTGAATCGAGCGCAGTTCCCTGCTTCTTTACTTTTTCGACCGCGACGCCGAGCCACACGGATTCTCCTCCGTCGCGCCATACGGTACCGATCTCGAACAGTTTTACCTGCGTGACGCCAAAGAGGTCCTTATTGCGCACGTTCTTATCAAGCGCGGCGCGCAGCCCACCGAGGAGATCGCGGCGCACATAGGGCGTGTCACTCTCCACTTTGTTGAGCACCGCCTCTTCGCCCTCTGCAGTGAAAACAGGAGTGAATATTTCCGAAAATCCTTGCGCGACCAGGAATTCACGTACGCGCTCTTGATAGAAGAAATTCTTTTGAACCGCGGGCTTCTCCGGCATGGGCGCGAGTTCGAGCGACGGAATGTGCTCATAGCCCGCGATACGCGCCACTTCTTCAGCGAGGTCTTCGGGTATGGAAATATCAAGCCGTTCGAACGGGACGTGTATATCGAATATGCCGCCCTCTTGCATATGAGCGAGATCGAGACGCGTGAACACACCGGACACATCGGCATCCTGGAATTGCGTCCCCAGGGTCGCATTTATGTGCGCGGTAGACGCGCGCGCCGAGAGCTTCTCGGCCGCGACGGGGTACCTATCGGAAAACCCGACGAGCTCCCCGCCTGCGAGCGAGAGAATGAGATCAGCCACGGCGTGCATTCCATAGGCCGCGATCTCCGGAGATATTCCTTGCTCGAAACGAGACGACGCATCGGTGCGGAGCTTCAGCGCCTGCGCCGTCTTGCGAACCGAGACGCCATCGAAATTTGCCGACTCGATGATAATGTCGCTCGTCGCCTCCGTGATGCTGGCGGGTGCACCGCCCTTCACTCCCGCGATCCCGATCGCCTTGTCCGTATGCGCGTCTGTAATCAGGAGCGCAGAATCGTTGAACTGATATTCTTTCCCGTCGAGTGCCACCATCTTCTCTCCATCTCGAGCCTTTCTGACCTGGATCGAATATAAAGGACCGTCCTTTATATTTCCAAGCATACCGGCGTCGAATGCGTGGAGCGGCTGGCCGAGATGGAACATCACGTAATTCGTCGCGTCGACCACATTGTTGATCGATCGCTGTCCTACCGACTCGAGTGCCTTTTGCAGCCATGCCGGGGACGGCGCGACTTTCACGCCGCGGATATAACCGGCGATGTATCGCTTGCACAAGCTCGGTTCCCCGATCGATATCGACACCGCTTCCGTGACAGGTGCGAGCGTCGGGTCCACTCGAAGCGGATCGAGGATCATGTTCAGCTGGAGGATCGCCGCAAGCTCTCTGGCGATGCCGCGATGCGATAAGCAGTCGTGTCCACGATTCGGCGTTACTTTCACGTCGAGCACGTCGTTTTCGATGCCTTCGATCTCGAACGCGTGGAATGTCAGCGCTTCGGCAATCGCCGCACTCTCCGGCAGCGGAGTCTCAAAAAATGTCTGGAGCCAATCGCGTGAGATCTTCATATCTGTGCGTGGAACAACCCGGAAGGAACGCGCCCCTTCGTACCGAAAAAACAATATTCATCGAAACACTCGATGAGGTCTGCAGCGACCTTTGCGAGGCGCCAGTCGGACGTCTCGTTGACATGTGCAAGCGCGCCACCTCGCGGCGGCACAGGAGTACGGGCCGTCGTCGCAGTGAAGTATGTGTCGAATGCATGCCGCGCCTCAGCCGACGGTACCCATTGTGCTTTGCCAGCGAGCTGCACGCCCCGAACCTTTCCTGCCGCCTCCTGCCTTGGATCGAAAATTGCGCATGCGACCGCCGCATGCGTAGTAATGTTGCGCATGTGCCGAGACTCAGGCTGCGAAAGAAAATAAAAGGTGAACGTTTTGTCGAAAGAAAAATAGACGGGATTTATCCAAGGCCCGTTGTCACCCGTCGTCGCGAGCGTCATGTACTGCGAGACATCAAGTAGTTCCGTCAGGTACGCTCTCCACTCTTCGTTCGTTTCAGGGCATTTCATAGTATCGGTATCAAGACGAACATTAGAATTGATTCACGAAACGCAGGTCCGCGGAATGCATATGGCGCACATCGTCGATGCCCCAGCGGAGCATCGCGAGGCGGTCGAGCCCCATACCGAACGCAAAGCCGCGATATTTCTCGGGATCGACACCCGCATTGCGCAGCACGCTCGGATGTACCATGCCCGCGCCCATCATTTCTATCCAACGATCACGAAGTTTTTCGGGCACGTTATCGCCTACCAATCGCATATCGACTTCGACGCTCGGCTCGGTGAAAGGAAAGAAGCTCGGACGGAAACGCACTTCTACGGATGCGCCAGTGAACAGCTCCTTGAAAAAGCGCGCGAGCGTACCTTTGAGGTGAGCGAGCGTGACGTCCTCCCCGACGGCGAGCCCCTCGATCTGGAAGAATTGTGCTTCATGCGTCATGTCGGTCGCCTCGTTACGGAAGGCGCGGCCCGGTACGATGATCCGGTACGGCGGCTTCACTCCTTTTTTCATCTGCGCTTCCATGTAACGCACCTGTACGGGCGACGTGTGAGTGCGCATGACATGGCCCGGCTTATCCTTGATGAAAAAGGTATCCTGCATGTCGCGTGCGGGATGATCTTTGGGCACATTGAGTGCATCGAAGTTGTACCACTCGGTCTCGAGGAGCGGCCCTTCGGCGAACGCGAAACCCATGTCGAAGAAAACGCGATTCGCTTCGCGTATGAGTGCCGATATCGGATGAACATGCCCCCGTTCCATAAGTGAACAGTATATCCTGCCATTCTCGTCTCTAGCGAGTCCGGCAGGTGTGGCAATGTGCCTGAAAAAACCTCGCGCAGCGCGACGGCGCGAGCGGAACGCATTTTCAGCAGAAAATGACGGTGTTTTTGAAGGCACATTGCCACACCTGCCATCGAGCGCCTCTTTTTGGTATACTACCCCCCTATGACCATAGGCGCCGGCTTTACGTACGGCCTTCTTTTTATATCCCTCTATTTTGAGGTGTTTTTGCTGCTTGCATACCTCAGGAACCGATTTTCCAAGGCGGTGGCCGGACCGGTCGCTGGAGCATTGCCGCGAGTGGCCGTTGTCGTCCCCTGCTTCAATGAAGTCCGTACCGTCGAGGGCACCATGCACTCGCTTCTTTCGCTCACCTACCCTCACGAGCTCATAGAGATCATCGCGGTCGACGACGGTTCTACCGATGCGACCCTTTCGGCCCTCCGCACGTTCGAAAGCGACCCGCGCGTCCGCGTTTTCACTAAAGAGAACGGTGGCAAGCACACCGCGATGAACCTCGCGCTCGCGAACACGAGCGCTGATCTGATCGGTTGCCTCGACGCCGACTCGACCGTTGCCGCGGATGCGCTTATGCACATCGCACCCGTCTTCGACAACGAACTCGTCTGCGCCGTGACGCCGTGCATCCTCGTCAAGGAGCCCGAGACCATGTTGCAACACATGCAGAACGTCGAATACCGTCTCAGCATCTTCAACCGTTTCATTCTTGCGGTCATTGGTTCCGTTTTCATCACGCCGGGTCCCTTCTCGTTCTTCCGCACGCGTGTCGTCCGTGAGCTCGGCGGATGGCGGCACGCACATTCGACGGAAGACATGGAAATGGCGCTCCGCATGCAGGGCGCCGGCCACCTCATCGCGAACGCGCCGAGGGCGATCGTGCACACCTCTACCCCGCGCACGCTTCGCGCTCTTTTCCACCAGCGCGTCCGCTGGACGTACGGCTGGCTGCGCAACGCGGTCGACTACCGCCACATGATCGGCAACGGGCGTTACGGGAATCTCGGCATCATCGTTCTGCCCTCGGCGCTCATATCCATCGCCGCCGGTATCTACTTCTTCCTGCGGATCGCGGTGAACGCGCTGATATCGCTGAAAGATGAGATCATCCGTATCGAGTATTCGGGACTGTACCCCCACATGTCGTTCGATATTTTCTTCTTCAATACGAGCACGATGATGTTCCTCGTCTTTGTGAGCGTGGGGCTTATCTTCGCGCTCATCTGTGCGGGTTCGTTCATCGGCACCGGCTCGCGCCGTCCGCCGCTCTCCACGCCGCTCTTTCTCCTCTTCTACAGCTTCCTCGTCCCGCTGTGGCTCGGTACCGCGGTCGTTCGCGCCGTCTTCAAGACTGGTGTAAGCTGGCGCTAATCTATGGAACCCGCGGTCAACACCCGAACGGCACGATGGGGCAGTTATGTCGTTGCGTTCCTCATCACGGGACTTATCTTTGCGACAGCGCTCTACGCATCGAACTATTTCAATAACCGTCGCATCGCGGACATTCAGGCGACGCAGGACAACATCTCCATCGACATCCTCTCGCTCGAAACACAGTTCGATCTGCTCGCCGAACACTCGTGTGCGGATATTTCCGAGAACTCAGTGCTCTCCAACGAGATCCAGCCGCTCGCGAGCCGCCTCTCATACCTTGAGAGCCAGAATGGAGTGAACCAGGACGAGCTCGCGCGCCTCAAACGGTACTATTCGCTGCTCCAGATCAAAGACCTCCTCCTCATGCAGCAGGTCGCGAACAAATGTCACCTGAAGCCGGTCTTCATATTGTATTTCTACTCGAACAAGGGCGATTGCAAAGACTGCACCGAACAGGGCTACGCGCTCACCGGGCTATCGCAGAAATATCCGACGCTGCGTATCTATTCGTTCGATTACAATATCGGACTTGCCGCGCTCCAGACGCTCATTGATATTCACGATGTGAAGGACGAGATGCCTGCGCTCGTGATCAACAACAAGATCTATTACGGACTACATACGATGGCCGAGATAGAGAAAGCGACACCCGAGCTCGCCAAGCTCGCCACGTCAACTGCGACATCTTCAAAGACAAAGTAACCTGGAGCCGCCTCCCGGACTCGAACCGGGGACCTTCGCTTTACAAAAGCGTTGCTCTACCAACTGAGCTAAGGCGGCGTGTTGCTACAATACTGTATTTTCAATTATTGAGCGAGTGAGTAATGTATTCCGCGGGTCTCGCGCAGGCCGACGGGCCGAGCGTGAGCGCTCCGCCAGCAGGCGGAGACAGCGACCCGCGGAATACATTACTCCGAGAGATTATTCTTATGGTCGTTCATCTGCTTCAAATATTCCGAACGCGGTTCGCGGCGCTCAAATCGATGTTTGTGTGAGACCATATCGGCAAGGCGATGCGCTCCGCGCTCTGCGGCACGCGCAAGCTGCGCGGCGCCGAGCGCCGCCTCGTGGACGGCGATACGGCTCATATAGAGCAGCATGGGCGGCACCTTAGCAAGCTCCCCGCGACTGCGATGGAGCAGGTCTTTCAGCTGCAACGCATATGCATCGGCCCGCGTGCGTACGCCGGGTGCCACTACGCGGCCTGCGCGCACTTCCCAGTATTTAACGCCGAAAAGAGCGGCAATGCCGATGAGTGAGCCGAAAAAGAGTGTTGCTGCAAAAATGATCATATACAGGGGTATCTCTACCCTACCACCGAGACCTATTTGACGGAAAGGCGTTCGAATCGCACGACTTCGATCTTCTCGCCAAACTTCTGAACGCCGGAATCGATGAGCTCGCGCACCGTCATAGACCCGTCTTTGACGAACGGCTGATCGAGGAGTACTTTTTCCTTCACGAAAGCATCGAGCTTGCCCGAGAGCGCCTTTTCGCGACTCGCTTCCGGAAGGCTTTCGACTTCCTTTGCGAAGACCTCACGCGCGGCGCGCACGTCCTCTTCTTTCACGTCGTCCTTGGTCTTGAATTTCGGATTCATCGCGGCGACATGCATTGCGATGTCGTATGCGAGTTTGCCGAAATCCGGATTGCGCGCCACGAAATCGGTCTCGCAAGCGAGCACAAGCGCCCCTACGACGGCTCCTCCAGCATGTGTGTATGCGGCTGCGATACCGGCACCCAGTTCGCGGTCAGATTTCTTGCTTGAAATTGCGGCCGACGCCTTGCGCAGTATGATCTTCGCTTTTTCGACGTCGCCGCCCGATTCCTCGAGCGCCTTCTTGCACTGCATGACCGATACGCCGGTCTCGTCGCGCAATGCTTTTATCATGTCCGTTGTTATTTCCATACCTGTCTGTTGATGTTATCTGTTCAGCCTACCCCGTAGGAAGCTGTGCTTTCCTATCGGGCTTGTTGCAATAGTAAAAAATATGAGCCGATGTCTCGGCTGGGAATAATTCTAACACGTTACGCCTGTACGGCGTTGCGCGGAGCCTCTGCAGGAGCGCGCTTGCCGCCGCGATACGCCTCGGCGACCGCTTCGACGAAGACGCGGATGCTGCGCACCGATGTGTCGTTCGCGGGGATCGGATATTGCACGAGTGCGAAATCGCAATCCGACGACGAGAGGGCGACGACCGGGATGCCGAGCTGATTGGCTTCCTGGACGGCGGTGTTCTCATGGCGGGAGTCGACGACGAAGAGCGCGCCGGGAAGATCGTTCATGGATACAAGGCCGCCGAAGCGCATGGTCAGCTTCTCGATCTCGCGATCGATGAGGAGGCGTTCTTTCTTGGTATATTTTTCAAGCTCGCCCGATTCACGTTCGGCAGTGAGTTTCTGGAGGCGCTCGATGCGCTTGCGGATGTTCTTGAAATTCGTCAGGGTGCCGCCGATCCAGCGTCCCGCGACATACGGTACGCCGATGCGTTCAGCGACTTCTTTGACGGTGCCGAGTGCTTCGTGCTTGCCGCCCACGAAAAGCAGCTGTTTGCCGCTCTGTGCGACACTCGCGACGAATGCTTGGGCAGCCTCAAGGCGCCTCCCCGTCTCCTCGAGGTCGAATACGTCGGTGCGGTCTTTAGTGCCAAAAAGGAAGGGTGCAGCGGTGGGATGGCGGCGTGCGCGGGAAAAGCCGAAGTGCGCGCCGGCCTCGAACAGTGACTGAATATCGCTTGTATCTTCCATGTTGATATGTGTAATCCGCCGAGAGGCGGAGCCCAAAGATAGTAGCAAAACGAAGCCGTGCCTGCAAGGCCGGCGTCATTTCGCGCGATCACTCGCTCTCTACGCCGCCTTCGCCCGCTTCCGCCTTCGCAAGCGCCTCAAGGATAGGCGCGATCTTGCCCGCCATGATGCCTTCCACGTTGGACCACGATTCCTTGATGCGGTGGTCGGTGACACGGTCCTGCGGGAAATTGTACGTACGTATCTTCTCGGAGCGGTCGCCGGTGCCCACTTGTGCCTTGCGTTCGGCCGCACGCTCGCGGTCGGCCGCCTCATCCTGCGCCTGCTGTATCCTGCTCGTGAGCAGCATCATCGCCTTCTCTTTGTTCTGCGCCTGCGAACGTTCGCTTGTGCACTTCACATCGATGCCTGTCGGCTTGTGCACGATACGCACCGCCGTCTCGACCTTATTCACGTTCTGGCCACCTGCGCCTCCGGAGCGCGAGGTCTCGACCTCAAGGTCTGACGGATTGATGACGATCTTCGTACGCTTGTATATCGGAAGTATGGCGACCGAGGCGGTCGACGTGTGCGTACGACCGGCCTTTTCGGTCGCGGGTACGCGCTGTACACGATGAACTCCTGTCTCGAAGCGCAAAATTCGATACGAGTTTTGTCCTTTGATCTCGAACTGCGCTTCCTTCACACCGCCGAGGGCACCGCGCGATTCGTCGAGCGAGCGGACCTTCCAGCCCTTCGTCTCCGCAAAGCGCAGGTACATGCTCGCGAGCTCCTCTGCAAAGAGCGACGCCTCTTCGCCGCCGACTCCGGCACGCACCTCGAGCACGACCTCATTCGGCCATTCACGCTCGTTCGGGTCTCCGATGATCTGTTCCATCTGTGCGAGCAGCGAGTCCTTCTGCGTAGCAATGTCGGAAAGCTCCTTCTCAGCCAGCTCCTTCATAGCCGGATCAACTTCCATAAGCTCTTCAGCATCTTTCTCGGCCTGCGTGAGCCGCTTCCATTCCTGCACCAAAAAAGCGACGCGCTGGTCGTCCGCGTAGTCGTCGGGATTCAAGTGTTTTGCTTCGGACATACCGCTCATATTATCAGGCGAGGATCAGGTAGTCGTGACGAACATCGCGCGCGTTACTTTGAATAAATCATTAAAAGGGGTAGTGGTGATAAACATAAAAGCGTGCACGAACAGGACGTTCGGCACGACTACCTGACCGAGCTATCGTTTCGATTTCGCAGACGCAGCAGCAGCGCGCTTCTTGAACTTGTCTACACGTCCGGCAGTGTCGATGGTCTTGGAAAGGCCGGTGTAGAACGGGTGTGATGCGCTCGAAATCTCGATCTGGAATACTGGATATTCCTTTCCATCATCCCATTTGTCCGTCTTCGTGGCCTCGATGGTAGAGCCAATGAGAAAACGCTTCCCCGAGGTAACGTCCTCGAAGATGACCTGGCGATATTCGGTCGGATGGATATCCTTTTTCATGACTCGGAGAGAATACCGTATATCGGCCAAAAAGACAACCGCTCGGCTAGGCGTTCAAAATATTTATCTCCGCCTGTATCTTATCCATGAGATCGAGCACGCTGTCGCCGTAGGGCGCATTCGCCGCTTTACTCCAATTGCCACCGGCGAAATATTTGAGTGCTGCGGTGCGTGCGGCCGTGCGTGTACCGCCTGCCCCACCGTTGTCCTTCATAAGGAGCGCGGTCGCGAATACAGCCGTACGCGCACGCCACGGATCGGGGAATGTTTCTCCAGTGAGCGACGCAAGGCGGTTCTTGTAGAGCATCCAGGTCGACGGAATGAACTGTGCGGGCCCCATCGCGCCTCCGTAGCCGCTTCCCTGAGGACACGAAACCGCCGTGGTCGACCAGTCGCGTCCGAGCGCTTCGAGTATGGTCTGGAACGGTGCGGTGTCGCGTGGCGCTTTCATGACGCTCGAGAACGCCTTGCCGGTGTTCTTACCGACGCCGCTCCCCGCGATGATGTCGGTGACATAACACGAACCGACGTTCACGCCGAGATTCGACTCTTGCGTGAGGATCGCAAGGATAAGCGCCGCCGGTACTCCTGTTCCCGCGCTCGCCTGCTTGGCGTAATCATAGGCGGTCCCGAATGGGATCGCTCCCGTGTCACGCAAGCCAAATAATGCCTCGCGTATCGCCGCGGCCTGTTTTTGTTTGTCGGCGATCATCTGCTGGTAGGTCTTTTCTTGTCCCTTGGTCGCCGTGAGTATGCTCTGCTTCTGCTTTTCGTCGTTCAGCACTGCTTGTTTCGCGATCACCTGCGCAACACGCACCTGTTCGGCTTCGGTCTGCTTATCCTGAAGCGCCTGCTTGCGGCCTTGCAACTCGTCTTTGAACGCCGCCATCTGTTTGAAGGAATCGCTGAGTGCCTCTTGCAGCGTTTCGAACTGATCGATCTGTTGGAAGACGTCGGATATCGAACCGGACGCGAGCGCGAGTGTCGCTATCGAGGTGTCATCGATCTCTCGCGTTTGCCGCAGTATTTGAGCGAGTGATTGCTGACCTTTCGACACTTTCGCGTCCACCTGGACGATAGCAGACTGCTTGCTCGTGATATCGGTCTTGATCTTCGAGAGCGAGAGATCCGTCTGCTTTATCTGCAATTGCGCAGTACGGATCTTGTTGTCGAGGATCGCAATGTCGCGCTCGAGCGTCGTCCGTTGAGCTTGAAGCGTCGAGAGGGTGCCCTTATTATTCGCAATGTCTTTTTCGATCTGGTCGAGCTGCGCCTGGAGCGCCGCGCGATCTGCCGCGTTGTCGGCGTACACCGGAAGCGCGAACGCGCTCGTACACACGAACGCCACGACAATAAAAGCAAAAAAAATAACCTGCGTGCTCATCAAAGTCCTGCTCTGCATACCATTCAGTATATCCTGACGGATGAGATGTTCATCCGTTTCTCACCAGTGTTCATGAATCTGCGCTCGGGGTATTGCTGTGCGGAAGGTCCGCTCCCTATCGTTGAGGAGCGAGCGCGGCATTTCACTTTTGGAGACCCCGCAGGGCTTGGCGCGAGGATAGTATTTTTTTCAGCAGAAAAAAGTTGATCTTCAAAAGTGAAATGCCGCCGAGCGACAAGTTACTCGGATTTTGGCTTCGCCTCTCCTTCCGCCGGGGCGGCAGCGGCGCCTTCCGCGCCTTCTGCCGGAGCTGCACCCTCTGCGCCTTCCGCAGCCGGTGCCGGCTCTTCTACCTTCTCTTCAACGAATGCGGTGACCGATGCGACGATCTCATCTGCCCCGGTGATGAGCTCCGCGCTCGCGGGAAGTTTGATCTGTGCGACCGTGATGTGATCGCCCACGTTCGCAAGAACGCCGAGATCAACGGGGAGACTGTGCGGAAGCTCCTGGGGCGCGACTTCGATCTCGATCTCATGGAGCGCCTTCACGACGATGTGACCGGCCTTCTCGGCCGATGCGACACCCGTGAATTCGAGCGGTATGTTGATCTTGATCTTCTTACCCTTCTCGAGCACATAGAAATCCGCATGGATGATGACGCTCGTCACAGGATCAACCTGCACGTCGTGGATGAGAGTGTCTTTATCTTCGCCCGCACCCTTGAGCGTGATGATCGTCGTTTCGCCCGCCGCCTTCCATACCGACTCGAGTTTGCGTGCGTTTATAGCGATGGACGTGGACGCCTCTTTAGGTCCGTAAAAAACGGCAGGCACCGCTCCGCGGCTGCGTAACGTTTCGGTCGATTCTTTCGAATCGCGTGGTTGTACTTCCAGTACCAACATGCGCGAGAGTATACGTAATAACCCCCGCTTTTGCAAACATCAGGATACTGCGTCGAACATTCGTATCTTTTCCGAGACGAATGCTTGCATGCGCTCTACCGCCGGTTTCAGGAATTTGTAAGGCGCGACCTCGTCTTCCGCGAGACCCTGTTTGAGGCCCTCTTTGTATGCGACCCGCAATTCGGTGTTGATGTGCACGATGGCGACGCCTGCCGCGATCGCTGCGCGAATATCCGCCTCACTATTGCCCGATGCCCCATGAAGTACGAGCGGCACATCGGTAGCATCGGAGATCTCACGCACGCGTGCAATATTGAGCGGCGGGTCCTGGGAGACGCCGAGCATGCCGTGCACGTTGCCGACCGCCGGCGCGAAACAGTCAACGCCTGTCGTCTGGACGAAACGGAGCGCATCCGACGCACTGGTCATCATTTCCGGAGTGAGCGCGGCACCCTCGGGCAATTCGGTGAGCACTTTTGAGGATTGCCCGATATACCCAAGCTCGCCTTCCATCACGACGTCGCGACCGCTGCCGCGCGCTGCGGCCACTGCTGCCGATGCTGCCACAAGGTTCTCCTCCATGCCCATCTTGGCGCCGTCAAAGATCACCGAGTCGGCGCCTGAATCTATTGCCGCCTGCACTTTCTCGAGCGAATAGGTATGATCCGCGTTCAAAAAGAGCTCAATGCCGTCGCGTCGGTACAGATCGATGAGCGCACGCGCATGAGCAAGAGGGAAATAATCACGTTCGCCTTCGGAAACACCGATGATGACCGGAAGACCCTCGCTGTGCGCCGCCTGTGCGATGGCCTTGAGTTGGTTCGAATCCGATATATTGAAATGGCCGATGGCGCTGCCCTTCTCGCGCGCTGACTCGATTGCTTCACGAAGTGTTTTCATGCGAATAATCGTAACATATGAAAAATCGGGCGGCCCTCGGTGGCCGCCCGCGTCATTCGCGTCAATGCGTTCTACGACTGCCCCGGGTGTGCCCTCTGCCGCCGCGAGACTTTCGCGTCGCGGGAATGCGAAACACCGGTTCCGGCGGTTCTTCCGGCCGCCGCTCGTGTTCGCCGAGCACACAGACCTCGGCACCGTTCTTGATAAGCTTCTCGAACGGCAAGACGAATACGCAGTCTTCGTCGTCGAACGCGTCCGTCTCCCGCATCCATACGAGTACCGACTGGCCACTGCGTGCCTGGAATTCGCTGATGCGAAAACAGGCGTCGGTGTCGGTTCCGTGTCGCAGATGCGGTGGCAGATCCTTATCCTCGATGAGGACGTACCACCATCTAAAGCGCTGGTCTCCCTCCTCGGCGTCCGCGTAGGGTGCGACCGCAAAAAAGGTATTGTTTGGCAGGTCTTTGACCTGCAGGATCTGTTGTCGGCCGATCGTTATCATCCTATTTCTCCGATCATGTGCGGATCGCATCCGCTGTTCCGGACGGATGCTACAATATTCCCATTATGGCCGCAATCGACATGCTTGCTATCGGCGATATCGTCACTGAACCGTTCATCCGCCTGAAAGAGGCGCGCGTACATTGCGGTATCGACGACGAGAACTGCGAGATCAGCATGCGCTGGGGCGACAAGATCCCGTACGAATTCTTCGTGCTCGTGCCCGCTGTGGGCAACGCGTCGAATGCCGCCGTCGCCGCGGCGCGACTCGGACTCAATGCCGCTCTGCGTGCATACATCGGCAAAGAACGTTATGGCGAAGAGTGTCTTCAGGTGTTGAAGAGTGAGCATGTCGACACCTCGTTCATGGTGATCGATCCCGTGCGCCCCACCAATTATCACTACGTGCTTTGGTACGAAAGCGAGCGCACCATCTTGGTGAAGCACGAGGAGTACGACTACACCGTGCCGGATCTCAGCGAGAGCCCCAAGTGGATATACTTTTCTTCGCTCGCGGCGAATTCCGAACCCTACCATCACGAGCTCATGAATGCGCTTGCCAAACACCCGTCAACGAAACTCGCCTTCCAGCCGGGCACATTCCAGATACGTCTCGGTACGGAGAAGCTCGCTGATGTGTATGCGCGCACCGATCTTCTCTTTTGCAATAAGGAAGAGGCGCAGACCATACTGAATTCGCATGAACACGATGTCGCGATGCTCTTGAACGGCTTGCGCGCGCTTGGCTGCAAGATGGCGGTCATCACCGACGGGCGCAACGGCTCGTATGCGATGGATGAGAGCGGCGACGCATGGCGCGCGCCGATGTATCCCGATCCGAAACCGCCGCTCGAACGCACCGGCGCGGGCGATGCGTCCGCGGCGACCACCGTTTCGTACATCATAAAAGGCCTCCCGGTCGCGGAAGCGCTGTTGCGCGGCCACATCAATTCCGCATCCGTCGTTCAGGAGATCGGTGCCCAAAAAGGATTGCTTACTGCAGAACAGATCGAAGAATGGTATTCGCGACGTCCGGCCGATTTCAAAGCGACCGCTTTATAGCCGTTTCAAGCCATTTTGTGGCATATTGACTTTATAGTCTTTTAGTGTTATTATGTATAGAGAATGGTGACTTCCCGCTTCTTAGACGGGCAGCACCGCAGGGACGTACGACAGAGAGCATGAGTCACTCGATCCAACCATAGGGTAGGAGCGAGTGATGATCAGTAGAGTGCGTAGAGTACGGCGATTAACCATCGCCTCGATCTGTGCGGTCGTGATGGGCGTTACGCTCGGCTCGATCGTCGATTCACTGAAGGCGAGTGCGCATGCGCACGAGCAATTCATTGAGCACGAGATCGAATGTCTGACCAATGTCATCCACCGTGAAAGCCGCGATCAAATGCGCGGCACTCGGTACCTGATCGCGATCACGACGATCGCGCGCAGGGATGACCCGGACCCGCAGTGGCCAAAGACCATCTGCGGACTTGCGTACCAGAAGGGGCAGATCAGTGCGGTGAATAAGCCGCTCAATATGCCGCCTTCGGAAGTGCGCGCGTGGGAAGAGAACCGTGCCATCGCCAGCGAGGTCTACCACGGGGCGTGGAAGACGCAGCGATTGCCGCGGGGATGGGAGTGCGTCAGGTACTGGAAGCTATCTGATGACGCGCTTTCCAGGCTCTCGGAAAAAGGGCAGAAGCAGCTCGGGATAACAAAAAAGAAAGCGGGGATCGCTTTCTTCTCGAAGCTGTCGGCCGTCGGCACGTTCGGAACGCTTTCTTTCTACAGCGATCCGCGCCGGTGCGTCAAACTGCTACCGACCACCTGATCTTTCCACTGCATTGCGCAGATACTTGGGCCCGCACGTCGCGGGCCCAATTTTTTATAATGTCCAACCGTACATCTTTTTGAGCGCGGCCAGGTTATCGCGCGTTTTGTTCACATACCCCGAGACTCCGGCTGCTGCTGCATGGCCGATATACGGGTCGAATCGTTTCTTTTTATCGGGGTGATCGTGCGCGCGGATGAGTTGGTCCGCATACGAACGCAGTGAGCGCCGCGCGTTCGCCGGCAAATGATGCGCCGAGGCGATATATTCAGCGATGAGCGATGGGGTGAGAGCTGCGAGAATATCAGGCCGGAGGAGTTTCTGCGCACGCTTCTCGTCGAATTGTTCGACGACCGCAGCGAGGTTATACAACGCGAAGCAGTACGCCGCTTTGTGGTGCTCAGTTCCGCGTAGCTTGACCACGCTTCCCGGCAATATGTTCTTCTTGTTCCTTGTAATGCCGTTCATCATCGAAGCGCCCTGTCGGACGCGACCGACGTCGAGGAGTGCATGGCTCGTGAATTGATACGGGCCGAAAGAAAGCATGCTGTCGTAGAGTGCGGGAATACGTTCTACGAAATCCGGACCACCGTTGCGCAAAATGAAATCGAGCACCTGAACCCCTCGTACGCTGGCAGCGCCCTTCGTCGGCATGATCTCGGTGAGCGCATAGGCAAGGATGGTCGTGGGCGTGATCCGTTTTTCCAGCTCTTTGAGAAGCCGCACCTGGTCATCATCGAACCCTGAGAATTTCCCGATCTGCGCGATGCGGTCGAGATCTATCGAAGCGCGGACCTCTTTCATCGATTGCGCGATCTCGTCTCGGTAGCCGGCAATGTCCATTTTCCTTACCTTATCTACGTCATACGGGAGAAGCATCTTTTCTATTTCTTCCAAAGTAGCGCTCGATCGCGGAACGGGCTTCCCTGTCTTCTTGTCTTTCCGCTCCAATTTCTGCTTCCACAGTCGTCCAAGCTGATACCGAAAATCGATCTGGGCCTTTTCGGGCACCTCGCTGTCGAGGCCGAGATAATCGCTCAGGGGTTCGCCAAAATGCGCCCCCTTGAGAACACCCATACTGTATTCTCGTTTCCGTGCAGGCGCCTCCAGAAAGACTTTTAATTTTGATGGTATTTCTTCGCTCTTGATCGCTGGACGCTCAGGGGGAAGCGGCACATTCGTCTGCCCCGCGAGAGCATCGACCGCACCAAGCACGGGCAGGCTGACTGCTGCGCCCAGGAAAGAGCGTCTCGACAAACCCTTTGACCTCTTCCTTTCGAGATTCATGATGCTTTGCGCGCGACCGCTTTTTTCGCTGCCGCATATACATGTTCGGGGTCCATGCCGTAGTGCGCGATGAGCTCTTTTGGCTCCCCGCTCTGTCCAAATTGGTCATGCACGCCGATGAATTCTATGGGTACCGGACATTCTTGCGAAAGAAGTTCGGCGATCGCACTCCCCAACCCGCCCGCGACCTGGTGTTCCTCAACTGTAACGACTGCGCCGGCAGCGCGTGCTTCGCGCACGATCGTTTCCGTATCGAGCGGCTTTATCGTATGGATATTGATCACCGACACAGGTATTCCTGTAGCTTCGAGTTCTCGTGCGGCCAGGAGGGCATTGTGGAGCAGCGGTCCCGTTGCAAAGATCGCCACCTGTCGCACAGTGTCACCATGCGGCTGCCAAAGGACATTCGCCTTCCCTATCGTAAACAACGTATCCTGACTCGTCATGACCGGCGTTTTCTCGCGTCCGAGGCGCATATAGACGGGCCCATCGAACTGTGCGGCCGCGATGGTGGCCTTGCGCGCTTCTTCCGCATCACACGGCGAGAGCACCGTCATGTTCGGTTGAACCCGCATAAGCGCGATGTCCTCGAGCGCCTGGTGAGTAGCGCCGTCCGGCCCCACCGATACACCCGCGTGCGAACCTATTATTTTCACCGGCACGTTGTTGAGCGCGATAGTGGTACGTATCTGTTCGTTATTGCGGCCCGGGCTAAAGGTCGCGTACGACGTGATGAACGGTATTTTCCCGTAGGCTGCGAATCCGGCACCGAGTGCCGCGAGATTCTGTTCGGCCACGCCCACCTCGATGAAGCGCGCCGGATACTTTTTCTGGAATTCAAGCATGCGCGTCGACTCGGAAAGGTCGGCGCACAGAGCGATCACGCGCTCGTCGGCGTCTGCCGCCTCTACGAGTCCTTTGCCAAATCCGTCGCGGGTCGCCTCCATAGCCTTGGCGGCGGAGGCCGTCGTCCCAAAGATATCTTCTCTTAGTTTTGCGTCCGGGTTGATCATAGGTCGAGCAATTTGAGGCCGATGGATTCGTCCGGCTTTCGTGAGATGGCGATGTCGAGCGGGGTCAAATAGATCTCGAGCGTGACAGCGACGAACGCTTCTTTTATATGGGCGCCGATGCACGCGCACGATTCGTCGCAGCGCGAGAGCACTGCATGCGCGTGAATGAATGGTTTCCCATCGACAAGCGCCACGTTGCCCTGCATCGATGCGACCTCGAACACGCCCGGCTCATCGCGGAAGAAATATTCTTTCTTTCTCAGGTCGTAATACCCTATCTTTACGCGCTCAACAGCCCCAATGCCCTGGAAGACCGCGGCGCGGATACCGCGTCGCGTACAAAAATCGGTGAGCGTCGGGATGACGTCCTCGCCACGTTCCAGCTTTATCACAAATCCGGTGCCTGCGTCGCGTACCTGCATACTATTGGTGCTCGCTCGTAATTTTTCCTTCCATCGTGCGTAGTTCATGCAAGAACCGTTCGGCTTCTTCTCTGCTCGGCGGCTTGCCGTGCCAGCGGTAATCGCGTTCTATGGAACGAATACCTTTGCCCGGGATGGTGTGCGCCATGATGAGCGTCGGCTTTTCGTAGATCGCCGCCGCCTCGCTGCAGGCCTGGATGAATTGCGGGATGTTGTGGCCATCTATCTCAAGGACGTGCCAGCCGAACGATTCGTATTTTTCGCGGAACGGTTCGAGCGGCATAATGCTCTCCGTGTAGCCGTCGATCTGGATATTATTGCGATCGATGATGCCCGTGAGATTCGAAAGTTTGTTGGCACCCGCCCACATCGCCGCTTCCCATGTATTTCCGCAATCGTGTTCGCCGTCGGACATTGCGCAAAAGATCCGATTCTTCTCGCCGTTCATTCGTGAGGCATATGCCATGCCTGCGGCTTGGGACAGTCCTGATCCGAGCGGTCCGGACGTGGTCTCGAGCCCCGGCAATTTCAAGCGCTCGGGATGACCCTGGAGACGTGAACCGAATTTGCGAAGTGTGAGGCACTCCTCGACGGGAAAATACCCTGCATGTGCCATCGCGGCGTAGCGTACGGGCACGATGTGGCCATTGGAGAGCACGAGCCGATCGCGTTCTGGCCAGTCGGGATTCTTTGGATCGTGACGGAGCACGCGAAAATAGAGTGCAGCGAAAATATCCGCCATGCCGAGCGGCCCCGCGGTGTGTCCGGAGCCCGCGGCGACAAGCATTTCTATGATGGTCTGCCGGATCGCATTCGCGCGGCCCTCGAGAGCGCGCGCTTCAGCGTCGGTGAGCGGTTCCATCAGCTCAGTATACCCCGTGAGATAACGGATCGTATCTTTATTGTTGGATAATTATTTCACTACAGTGAAGCCCGTACATCGTATACACTCGATGATCCTTATCTCATGGGAATATCAACATCTTTGAGCGGGTTTGGTTGCCCAGGCCCGTAGCACTTGAAAACGTTTTGTTTACTTACAGGTCGGATACGCGGCGATCGTCGCCGAGTTCGTGCACGTCGATGGGATCGTACCGTTGGCGAATTTGCAGTAGGCGCCGGTCTTTTCCGGCATCATGATCACCGCATAGACTTGGCCGTCG
>JBAYUL010000001.1:0-35382 GCA_041675105.1 Minisyncoccota bacterium | reverse complement strand
GTACCACAAGTGCTGATCGACAACTGGGTGTTCCGGAAAGGGGACGACCCAATTGCATCAACGAGAAAGCGGTACCGGGAAAGATACTTACCGCGGTTCGCATTTAAGTTGCTGATCCCTGCTGATCTTGTCGCGGCAATTCTTGTCATGATTGGGACAGTCGTTCTCCGACCCGGGAGTGACGGCGCGATCTTCGCCGTTCTCTGCGTGACCCTCATGGCGCTCCTGTTGTCGACGTATGCACTATGGCTGTATCTGGAGATTCGCTTAGGCGATAATGCATTCGACAAAGTGGATAACAAGCACAGCTTCCCCGGGCACTACGAAACGCTGTGTCATGCTCTTGGCCACGACGTAATGCGTACCGGCACAAGCGTCGAAGCATTGAAAGATGCTGGAAGGGATGCACTTGTTCCAATAGCCGCCCGGATACTGGAGATGCAGGAGTGGCCCAAGCAGAAACGCGGAGCAGACTGGAGAATCGAGCACAACCGGCTGCTCGCCGTTCAAGAGAAGGTCTACAACCTGCTGGACGCTTACGGCATCTTGATGTGGAAGGGGTACGCAAAGTATTACAGCGCGGCAAGAAAGGTGCGTCTCAGGGCTGCATAGCCACGCAACTCAAAGTTCTACCACCCCCGCGGCCACGTGCTCGCGGGGGGCATTTTTTTTGCTACAATCATTGAATTATGGCCAAATTGTTTACCGGACTTCAACCTTCGGGCTCACTGCACATCGGCAACTACATTGGTGCACTGCGCCCATTCGTGGAGCTGTCGGGCGAGTACGACAGCATGCTCATGGTGGCCGACTTCCATGCGCTCACGTCGCTCAAGAGCGCGAGCGAGCTTCGTTCCAATATCATAGGGGTCACGAAGGATTATCTTGCTGCCGGTATCAACCCGAAGCAGTCGATCATATTCAAGCAATCGGACGTTCAGGAACACACGGAGCTCGGATGGATATTCCAGTGCCTGGTCACCGTTCCTTTCCTGCAACAAGCACACGCATATAAAGACAAGGTGGCGAAGGGTCTCGAAGCGAACGCAGGGCTCTTTGCGTACCCGATGCTCATGGCCGCTGACATACTTCTCTACGATACCGATGTAGTGCCCGTTGGAGCGGATCAGCGACAACACGTGGAGTACGCGCGCGAAGCTGCCGTCAAGTTCAACAACTCGTTCGGAGAGACCTTCAAAGAACCGAAAGAGCGCATTCTCGACGCGATAGCGACGGTGCCCGGAACCGACGGAAAGAAGATGAGCAAAAGCTATGGCAACACTATCCCGCTATTCGGTACGAAAGACGAGATCGCGAAGGCCGTGATGGGGATAGTCACGGATTCTTCTGGGGGACGGCCCGAGAACGTGTACGCCATCCATCGCTCGTTCCGAACCGAAGCCGATCTCGCTGTTCTCTACGAGGCCAACAAGGGAAATTACAAGGCGCTCAAAGAATCTCTGATCGAGGATATCGAGGCGGTCGTAGCCCCGATGCGTGCAGTGCGAGATTCCATATCCGATGAAGACGTGGTCGTTGTGCTCAAAGAGGGCGCCGCACGCGCACGCACGCGGGCACAAGCAAAGATGGCGGATGTCCGAGCAAAGATCGGAGTAACCATATAGCTAGTTATGTCTGAACGAACGTACATAGAGCACTTGTCGAATAAGGTCGGTGAGACCGTCACCATCAAGGGATGGGTGAACGTGCGACGCGATCAGGGCAAAATGGTATTTTTTGATTTCCGAGACATGACAGGAGCGGTACAAGGTGTCGTACTCCCCAAGAGCGCGGCTATCGAGACCGCAAAGGATGTGCGCATCGAGTATGTGGTCTCCGTGGAAGGTGTTGTGAATCAACGCCCCGAAAAGAATCGCAACCCCAAGATGCAGAATGGCGATATAGAACTTGAGGTCACAGGACTTATCGTGCTCGCCAAGGCCGAGCCATTGCCTTTTGACATGTCGGAAACGGGTTTCAATCTTGATCTTGCCACGGAGCTCGATCACCGTGCCCTCACGCTGCGCCACCCGCGTTTCCAGGCGATATTCAAGGTGCAAGCCATCATCATCGACTCATTCAGGGAATTTATGAAGAGCGAGCGTTTCTTTGAGTTCCAGGCTCCCTCGATAGCTCCTGCGACCGCGGAGGGCGGCGCCGAAGTATTCCAGATCCAATATTTTGACAAGAAAGCGTACCTCAGCCAATCTCCGCAGCTCTATAAGCAAATTGTCATGACGGCCTTCGAGCGCGTCTTTTCGGTAAATAAGGTATTTCGCGCGGAACCCAGCTCAACAACGCGCCATCTCACCGAGATAGTATCGCTCGATGCGGAGATGGCATTTATCGACTCGTGGCGAGACGTGCGCGACATGTCGGAGCGCACCGTGCGATTTATTCTCGACCAGGTCGGGATGCGCTGTGCAAAAGAGCTCCAGCTTCTCGGGGCGACGCTTCCCACGATGATCGACTCGACGCCAACGCTCTCACTTACAGAAGCGCAGAACATGATCTTTGAAAAGACGGGTCGCGATTCGCGCGGCGACAAGGACCTTAATCCCGAGGACGAGCGTACACTTTGCGAGATCATCAAAACAGAGACCGGATCTGATTTCGTGTATGTATACGGGTACCCGACGCGCGAGAAGCCCTTTTACGTGTATCCCAATCCCAAGGATCCGGACTTTAACGAGGGCATGGATCTCCTCTGCCGCGGCGTTGAGTGGCTCTCTGGTGGCCGACGCATCAATGATTACGCGCAATTGATGGACCACGTCGAGAAGTGGGGAATGGACCCAAAAAAGATCGAGATGTTCCTCGAAGCGTTCCGTTATGGGGCGCCTCCCGAAGGAGGTTTCGCACTCGGCGCAGAGCGTATGACCATGCAGATCCTTGCGCTCAGGAATATCCGCGAAGCAACGATGTTCCCGCGCGATATGCATCGCATCGACGGCCTTCTTTCAGAGGGCGAACAGGACTCGTCATCATGAGCAACCGATTTAGCCTGCAGACCCCGGCGTTCGAGGGCCCTCTTGAAACGCTTCTGAATCTCATAGAAGAGCGCCGGATGTCGATCTCGAGCGTTTCTCTTTCGGAGGTCGCAGACGCATACCTCTCGTACGTCGAAAAACTGCCCCAACTGCCGCTTGGCGAGACCGCTCAGTTCATTCTCGTTGCATCAACGCTGCTTCTCATTAAGTCGCGAACATTACTTCCGATGCTGGAACTTTCCGAAAGCGAACAGGAATCGGTCGCCGAATTGGAGAAGCGACTCGCGCGTTACGCGGTCATTCGAAAGGCCGCAAAGCTGTTGCGTAAGGAGTGGGGAACTCATCCCATACTTTTCGCCCATCGCGCGCCGATGCGTCCTGCGGTGTTCAGTCCGGCTGAAGCAGCTTCCAGCACCATCTATCAGGCAGCGATGCGACTCCTGAACATGCTGCCGAAGCCTGAAGAGCTCGCAAAGGCCGCCGTCGCACCAGTCATTGCGCTTGAAGAGGTTATCGTTCACTTGCGGGAGCGTCTGAAGACCGCATTCCGCGCGAAATTCAGCGAGTTAACGAAAAGTAAGGATCGACACGAAGTCATCGTGTACTTTCTTGCTATGCTTGAACTCGTACGATCGGGTGCGGCAAGCATAACTCAGGAGAAACTCTTCGAGGACATTACAATTGAGATCGAGAACGCGGGGGTGCCGCGTTACGGTAGTGCTGTATGACCATGGAACTTCAACAAAAGATCGAAGCGTTACTTTTCAGCGAAGGCGGTACGATCGCCAAGAAGAAGCTCGCGCAGATCCTTGAAGCTGATCCCGATCAGCTCGCTGCCGCGATACAGATATTGCGTGACACAAAACAGGGGACCGGACTCACCATTGTAGAGACCGAGCGGGACGTTACCCTTGCCGTCGCTCCGGAGGCGACAGAGACGGTACAGGGCGCGTTTGAACGGGAGCTCGGTCGTGAGATAGGCGACGCCGGCCTCGAGGTGCTCGCCATCGTGCTCTACCGAGGGCCCTCTACGCGTTCGCAGATCGATTACATCCGCGGCGTCAACACGTCTTCGACGATACGACTGCTCGCGGCTCGCGGACTGCTCGAAAGGACAGCGAATCCCGAAGATGCTCGCGAGTACCTGTATCGGCCTACGGTCGAACTGCTCGCCCATCTCGGGGCGCGCGATGGGCGCGAACTGCCGGAGTATGCTAAAATAGCCAGCGAATTGGCCGCGTTCGAGGAATCACAAAAATCGAAAGAGCCGTTTGACGATCATGCCGGAAACACAGAACACTCCGAATAGTCCGGACGCTTTCCTGCGTTCACCGCATGCGGTGGGGATCTTTGCTTTGCTCATGCTCGGCATTGCGATGGCGTTCGTCGTATTCTCGCTCTTGGACATTCGCGTCGCACAGAGAGCCCAAACATCCGCGGCCGCTACCACGAGCGACCCCTTCACCGATATATCCATAGAGGCAAAAAGTGCGATCGTGGTGGACCTCACCACTGGAAAGACACTCTACGAATTGAATCCCGACGCGCAACTGCCGCTCGCATCACTTACGAAAGTCCCGTTGATCCTCGTTGTCTCCAGTTCCTTACCGGCCGATGCGGTGATCACTATTCCGTACGACACCGCTCCGAAGGGAAGCGCGCAGCGTCTGGCAAAAGGAGAACGCTGGAAGGTAAGCGATGTCATCAACTTCACGCTCATCGCGTCTTCGAACGAGGGCGCGAAGATCCTGGCGAGCGCTGCGGATGCCGAAGTCCATGCGCAGTACCCCGCCTCTCCGCTCGTAGGCGCTACGCTTTGGCGCATGAACGATCTCGCAAAGCAACTTGGTCTTTCGCACACCTATTTTCTTAACGTAAGCGGTTTAGATGAGAGCCTCACTCAATCAGGCGCTTATGGCAGCGCTCGGGACGTCGAAGCGATCTTCGCCTACGCCGCATCTACGAGCTATGCGGTATTCGCCGGTACGGCCAAAGACGGGCTGCTACTCACCGATGAACAAGGAGGCACCACATCTGCATTCAATACCAACGAGGCACTGGGCAAGATACCCGGCCTCATCATGGGAAAGACGGGATTCACCGACCTTGCCGGCGGGAACCTTGCCGTCGTTTTTGATATAGGACTCGCACATCCCGTTGTTGCAGTTGTCCTCGGCTCATCGCACCAAGGACGATTCACCGACATTCAAAAGCTTGTTACCGCCGCCAGGGACGCAGTAACACAATAGATATGTTGTACGATCTCATCAGAGTATTGGTACCCGCCGCCACCGCATTCGTTATCGGCATCGTATTTACCCCTGCGCTCACTCACTATTTATATAAGTTCAAGGCATGGAAAAAACGATCCGGCAAGATCGGTCTTGACGGTTCTGCGGCGCAGGAATTCAACAGACTCCACGTGCGTCACGAGGTCCGAGCGCCACGCATGGGCGGAATCGTCGTGTGGGGCAGTGTCGTGCTGACGGTCGTCGGCATCTCCATAGTAGCTTTTTTCGATCCGCGGGCAGAGATCCTGCGTCTTGACTTCCTCAGCCGCAACCAGACTTGGCTGCCGCTTGCCGCACTTCTTGGCGGGTCCCTCGTCGGCCTGGTCGACGACCTGCTCGTCATTCGCCCCAACGCGGAGGGTCTCGCACTCCGCTATCGCTTGCTGTTTGTTTTTGTGCTCTCATCATTCATTGGATGGTGGTTCTGGGACAAACTCGATGTAACGAGCGTGAGCATACCGTTCCACGCGCCACTAGAGATCGGTGCACTCATCATCCCTCTTTACATACTGGTGTCGCTCGCGCTCTACGCATCCGGTGTCATCGACGGCATCGACGGCCTTTCGGGAGGCGTGTTCGCCTCCATTTTTGCGTCGTACTCCATCATCGCGTTCGCGCAAAATCAGATCGACCTCGCCGCTTTTTCCGCCGCTATCGTGGGCGGACTGCTCGCGTTCTTGTGGTTTAACGTGCCCCCGGCGCGTTTTTACATGACAGACACCGGCACAATGGGACTCACCCTCGTCCTTGGTGTCATTGCGTTCATGACCGACAAGCTCGGCGGGGGCGTCGGTATCTCGGTGTTGCCCGTTATCGGTATGTTGCTTGTCGTGACGGTGCTCTCCGATATCGCGCAGATGCTCTCCAAAAAGATCTTCGGCAGGAAGCTATTCCGCATTGCGCCGCTTCACCACCACTTTGAGGCCATCGGCTGGCCGGGAAGCAAGGTGGTCATGCGCTATTGGATCCTTTCCGTCGTCTTTGCTTTCGCCGGCGTGATCATCGCACTCACCGCCCTTTCGGCGACCGGCACACTTTTGCCGGTGATATTATAGAGGGATGAAGCGCGGCCGTTTCGATAGAACTCTCGTGCTTTTGCTCGCCGTACTTGTGATAGGCGGATGCATGATCTTCGCATCAGCGGCTTTTGGACTTCTTGCGCGAGGTTCGACGAACATGAGCTCTGTACTATTCGGACACTTGGCGCTCGGTGTCGGACTGGGTCTCGTCGCGCTCATTGTGGGCGCCACCATCGATTACCGCGTCTGGAGGAAATACGCGCCGTATATCTTCGGGCTTGCGGTCCTCGCGACGCTTGCAGTGTTCATTCCGCATATCGGATTTGCCCACGGAGGCGGCAGACGTTGGATACTGCTCGCGGGCATCTCCTTTCAGCCCGCCGAGGGGCTCAAGATAGCTGCCATCATGCTTGCGGCCGCATACTATTCAACAATAGGCCGCCGATCAGAAACGTTCACCTACGGCCTCGGTGGTTTTGCGGCCATTCTCGCCCTGCCGGTCTTTATCCTCGTCGCACAGCCGGATATCGGCACCTTGGGCGTCATCTGCATCGGCGTCGGCGCAGTGTACTTCGCCGCGGGAGCATCGTGGAAGCAGATCGGGGTAACGTTGTGCATCGCGATCGTCGCACTTGGCTCCTTGACGCTCGTGAGGCCGTACATGAAGGACCGCATCATGACCTTCATACATCCGTCGCAGGGCCAGCAGGCAGAGTCCTACCAGTTGAAACAATCTCTCATCGCCATAGGATCCGGAGGACTGCTTGGGCGTGGTTTCGGGCAGGGGATACAAAAGTTCACCTATTTACCCGAGCCGATGGGAGATTCGATCTTCGCCGTAGCGGCTGAGGAAATGGGTTTTGTCGGGTCCGTAGTCATCGTGCTCCTTTTTCTTGGGTTCGCCCTACGCGGATTCAGCGTCGCGGCTCGCGCAAGCGATCACTTCGGATCCCTGCTCGCCGTGGGCCTCTCAACATACCTTTCTGCCGAGGCGTTCATCAATATCGCATCCATGCTCGGCGTTGCGCCGCTTACCGGTATACCATTGACTTTCGTGAGCCAGGGCGGAAGCGCCATGCTCGCATCGCTCGGCGCAGCCGGCATACTGCTCAATATCTCACGGGCGCGTAGCCGCAAGACTTCCTAGACCCGCACATACACAAAGTTACAAAAAGCGACGGACGCGTTACAATACCTTCATATGCGAATCGCACTCACGGGTGGCGGGACCGGCGGTCACTTTTACCCGCTTATTGCCGTCGCCGAGGCGATCGAGGACATTGCTATCGAGCGTACGCTTATTGAGCCAGAACTCTTTTATATAGGGCCCGCGCCGTTCGACATGCTCTCCTTGCAGGAGCACGATATCCGTTATGTACAGAGCCCTGCGGGACGAATGCGCCGCTACCGCAGCATCCTCAATGTATTCAGTGTGTTTTCTACTGGTTTGGGAATACTACGCTCGACGTTCATGCTCTACGGCCTGTATCCCGACGTTATTTTCTCCACCGGAGGATATGCCGCATTCCCGACACTGTACGCGGCACGCCTGCTGCGCATCCCATGCATCATCTACGACGCCGATGCAAAGCCGGGCCGCGTATCGCTCTGGTCTTCGCGGTTCGCGCGCTGGATAGGTGTCGCACATCCCGAGGCGGCCGCACACTTTCCCGAACGCGTACGGGACAGAATAGCGCGTGTCGGCCATCCGATACGACGTGAGATAGAGCATCCGACCGCGGAGGGCGGCTACGAATTTTTGAAGCTTGATCCGAACCTTAAGACCATTTTTATCATGGGTGGTTCTCAAGGTGCAAAGGCGATCAACGAGACCATCATCGACGCACTGCCCGAGCTCGTAAAGACATACAATGTCATCCACCAGACCGGCACGGCGAATCTCGAAGAAACCGCAGGGATCGCTTCCGTCGTGCTTAAGAAGTCCACGTATCCGGAGCGATATCATGCTTTCGGTCTTCTGAACGCGCTTGCGCTTCGAATGGCTGCCGGGATCGCGACACTTATCGTTGCGCGCGCGGGCAGCGGCACGATATTCGAGATCGCTGCCTGGGGTCTACCGTCCATCCTTATACCGATACCGCTTAACGTCTCGCACGATCAGACCGATAACGCATTCTCGTATGCACGGTCGGGAGCCTCGGTGGTCATTGATCAGCGGAACCTTGCATCTCACATCCTTATTGCCGAGATAGAGCGCATCACACAAGACCCTGAACGTGTCAGGGTGATGTCCGAAGCCGCACGTGCGTTCGCTC
Source organism: Minisyncoccota bacterium (assembly GCA_041675105.1). Lineage (GTDB taxonomy): Bacteria > Patescibacteriota > Minisyncoccia > Phycocordibacterales > UBA2100 > UBA10103. Next base: position 26,806 of record JBAYUL010000001.1, on the reverse strand, counting down.
GTCCCGCGGCTGCAAAGAAGATCGCCACGGTCATCATCGAAACCGCTTTGTCTCACGAACCTGTATGAGTGTGCGCGTACGATTTCCCCCAAGCCCGACAGGGTACTGCCACGTGGGCACCGCGCGTATGGCTGTCCTCAACTACCTCTTCGCCAAAAAACATGGCGGCACGATATTCTTCCGCAGCGAGGACACCGACAAAGAGCGCAGCAAGATCGAATACGAAGAGGATATTAAAGAGCAGCTCAAATGGCTCGGACTCTCATGGGATGAGTTCAGCCGCACCACGGAGCTCGTCGCAGCTCACACAGAGGCCATGCAGCAGCTCGTGAAGGAGAACAAAGCATACGTATCAGAAGAGGAAAGCAAAAAAGAGCCGGGGAAACTCGTGCAAGTAATACGACTGCGAAACCCTGGCAGATCGGTGACCTTCACGGATATCGTACGTGGCGATATCACATTCGATACTACAGAGCTCGGAGACTTTACCATCGGGCGCGCCATCGACGATCCGCTCTATCATCTCGCTGTCGTCGTTGATGACGCCACGCAGGGCATCACGCATATCATCCGCGGTGAGGATCATATATCGAACACGCCGCGCCAGATACTTATTCAGGAGGCACTTGGATACGAGCGACCGCACTACGCTCACTACCCGCTGCATCTTGGTTCCGACAAATCAAAACTCTCGAAGCGCACCGGGGATGTCGCCGTGCGTAGCTACCGAGAAAAGGGATTCCTGCCTGAGGCGCTTCTTAATTACATAGCCGTGCTCGGCTGGACGCCGCCCTCGGGACGAGAGATCCTTACGCTTGCCGAAATGGTGGAAGAATTCGAACTGGAAGACCTTCACAAAAGCGGCGCCGTATTCGATATCGAGAAGCTCCGCTGGTACAACCGCGAGTACATACTAAAGCTGAGCGATGACGAATTTGCGCACCAGGTCATGCCCATCCTTCAAAAGGTGGCAGGGGAGCGGGGCCTGCTCTGGAATGCGGAGATGGGCATGCGCATAATGCCGATAGTCAAAGAGCGCATCAGTGTCTGGAGTGACATCAATGACCTTGCTCTAGAGGGTGAGTTCGACTGCTTCTTTAACGATCCGACACCCGACGCGTCTGAATTGCCCGGAAAAAGTGCGTCCCCGGCGGAAGCCGCGGAGCATCTCTCGGCGCTTCATGAATTGCTGAGCAGCGCGTCGGAAGAAATCTTCGCCGACCCCGAACGTCTCAAGGGTATCGTGTGGGATTACGCGACAACAAAGGGAAGAGGTGCCGTATTGTGGCCGCTCCGGTACGCGCTCTCCGGCCGTGCGCGATCTCCAGACCCATTCCTTATCGCATCGATCATTGGAAAAGACACGACGCTCGCACGGATCAAGAGGGGCATCTCCGTTCTCGTATGACGCTTAGATACTTGTTCGCGTACATGCTGTTCGCGCTTATTCTATTGCCTGTTTTTTCCTTCGCACAATCAGAAGCGGAATTGCAGCAACAGATCGAGCAAAACAACGCCCAGATCGAGCAGCTCAATAAAGAGATAGCGCAATACCAGGCGCAACTCGATTCGACGACGAAGCAGAAGAACACGTTGCAGAATAAGATCTCACAACTCGATCTGCAGCGAAAGAAACTTACCGCATCCATCACCGTAACGAAGAGCCAGATCAAAACAACTGAGATCCAGATCCAACAACTCGCGAGCGGTATCGCCGACAAGCAAACGACGATCGAGGGCGACCGGGCCGGGCTGGCTCAATCGATACGCTCGCTCAACGAGACCGAACAGCAGCCACTGTCCATTTCCGTACTTTCAGCTGCGGATATTTCGGACGCGTGGCAAGATATCGATTACATCGCGAACATACAGAGCGCGGTCCAAACGGATATCGAAAGGCTCGCACAAGAAAAGAAGAGCTTGTCGGAATCAAAGGCGACGGCGGAATCGAAACGGGCACAGCTCCTCAAACAGCAGCAGACGCTCGCTTCTCAGCAGGGCTCTCTAGATGCGACTCGACGCGCACAGGCGGAACTCCTCGCGCAGACAAAATCGCAGGAATCGACCTATCAAAAAATACTTGCACAGAAGAAGGCGCAGCAGGAGAGTTTCGAAGCGGCGCTCAGCAACCTGAAAGCGCAGCTGAACGTTGCCGTGAACCCTTCGCAAATAACTCCGGCCGGCAAAGGAGTGCTGCATTGGCCGCTCGACAACGTGCGCATTACGCAGTACTTCGGTAATACGCCGTTCGCCGCTTCCGGTGCCTACGGCGGCAAGGGTCACAACGGCATGGACTTTGCCGCACCCATCGGCACTCCGATCAAATCGGCGCTCGGCGGTACTATTGCCGGCACCGGTAATACCGATCTGGTGCGCGGCTGCTACTCGTTCGGCAAATGGGTCATGGTGCGGCACAACAACGGCCTCAGCACCATGTACGCGCACCTTTCCCAGGTAAACGTCACACAGGGCCAATCCGTTGCCACCGGCCAACTGCTCGGTTACAGCGGCGAAACGGGCTATGCAACCGGCCCGCATCTCCATTTCGGGGTCTACGTGACCGCCGTGACCAAAATACTCAAACTCGGCGACGCGACAAAAGCGACAACGCCGTGTGCGGGAGCTGTAATGCCGGTGCCGCCGATCAGCGGCTATCTGAATCCGCTTAATTATTTATGATCAGCCTGTCGAATTATCTCTCGCACGCCACTCGGTCGCGTCCATCGTTCGTATCTCGAATTGTGTGGCCCTGCGCAGCGATCTTAGATTTTTCTTCGGAACGATAGGGAAGTGGCGTGAGTCATCGAGATCGTTCACGAGCGACACGAGCTCAAACTCCGCGGTGAGCCAGCTGTCCGTCTCGTACTTTCTCAGATCGAACGGTGCCGAATATTCTCGAAGGGTCTTTCTTCCGCGCTTGTCGATATACTCGTGGAAATATGACATCGCGAGCTCGCGCGGCGATCGATACACAGGGTCCCGATATCGAAGGGTAGCGTGATTGGTCTTGCTCATGGCGCCCCATAGGCCGTTCCTTCGAAACAAAGCGACCACGTGATCCTCATCATCAGGCTCGGTACGCAGGTCCATGAGGAGCGGCTTCTCGCCGTGATATGCCAGCGCCACGGCGGCAACCAGCGCGCCCTCAAAACAGTGCGCGGTCTTTGTCTTGAGGGTCCTGCGCGGCGACATATACGTCTCTCCACTTTTCTCAAAATTGATCGAGAGGGTATCGAGAAAATCCTGGATCTTTTGCGGGGAAGTCAGTCGTGCGAATATTCGTCGCTCGAGCGGCGACAAAAGTCTTTTGAGCTCGTCGGTATACATATCGTGAGTATAGACCGCCATAGAAACAGCCCCTAGGGACTTTTTCGTGACAATCGAAGATTGTATTGAAAAAGTATAGGGGCAACAGCGACAGCCGCTGTACTGCTGGCGCGGGACGCAGTGTCCGGCACCAGCTCCTCATAGCATAGCAAAGAAAAAGCCCCGCGACCGACGACCGGTGTATGGGGCAAGTCTAGGGGATCGAATCCCAACGCGGGATCCGACATTCAAGACAAACATGGCTCAACACTCACTGGCCTACAGCGGCCAGTATCCGGACAGGCAACTCACAGCCGGATGTGTAAACTATATCAGGCCGATGTGCCTAGGCCTACGTGTCGCAAAAGATATAGAACGAGAATGATAGGGGATGACGAAAATACACTTAAAAGCCTTCAAGGAGCTAAACATAGGGCCACCCGAAAGGGTGGTTTTATGCTTAAGCATATTCCCCATGTGGGACGACAACGGGACGAAATTTGGTGTGATTTATTTTAGGAACCGGTTAGTCGCATATATGTATAATGAGATCATGGTTAGGGAGGAAGACTCAGTTTTTGAGGGCTATGCGGCGTCTATGCGGAGCGGCGTTATCATGCTCGATGCGAGAGCAAAACAAATCCACGAACACGCGCAGCATCCTGATCAGAGAGATGATCCTGTTGCGATACTTTTCAATCAGTTTCGTGTTAAATCTCTAGAAGTTTATTCCCAGTATTTGAGTTTTATTGCAGATGAGTTCTTACGTCTTGAAGATGATAAATCATTCTTTAGACTATCGACTCTCAGAGCGTTGATGGACATTTATGCTCGAAATCTCTATGTCCACGACACTTCAATAATGAGCGAGGACCGGAGGGCATTGATCATTTTGACCTATCAGCTACGGACTTTTCATTTAGTTCCCGATATAAGAGGTTTCGAGGTACTTTTAGCCTTAAACGAGTCCCTGCTAGTCAGAGAGATGCCAGATTACCCCAGGAAGCATTCGGAGTTTGATTTTTATTGGCTGCGAGATCGAAAACTCCTCATTCCGCCCTGGAGGGAGGTACTAACAGAAGAGAAAATGACGTCGTTTTCGAAAAGAGCAGCGACGGTGTTTGGCGCAAAAAAGCAATATGAAATTTATTCTTACGTTTCCGAGATCGTGCATGGAAATCCTTATTTGAAACACGGTATGGGTCGTGAGCGTTTTTGGCTGGCCAGCTTAGGCCTAGGCACTACGGCGTACTTCTTAGACTTCGTGGATGCACATATTTTGAAAGAGGAGCACCGTAAGGATTTCAGGGACTGGCTCAAGGATATAAAAGCAAAGAAGAATGCACTTCTACCTCTTTGGCTTGAGGCACGTGCTCAGCAGGCTTAAAATTCTACTATTCTTCGTGTTTTAAAGGCGCGTTAGACATAGGGCCACCTGAAAGAGTGGTTTTGCGTTTTCTGGCATGTTCTGTAGTTGTGTCAAACCTTCATGAGCAGTAGGATTCGGCAATGCCCGATAAGTTTGCCGAGGAAATCGTCAGTTGGTTGAGGCCGTTTTATGGCTTCAAGGCGCTTATTGGCTGGGTGGTATTAATCATGCTTGTTCTAGGAACCTTAAACAGCGTGATCTTAAACGCCTTTCTTCCGAAGCAGTATTTGTTCTATTTTGACGTTGCAACCGTGTCTATATTCATTGCTATCTGGTTGTTTGGCAGATTCCGGCTACCGAGAAAGAAAAGAGACAGGTTGAATATAGTAATCTCTATCTCAACCGAACATGACCCGTCGGCAGAAGTATTGAAAAGTGACCTGATGAGGAAGCTCCGAGCCGACCTAGTTACTGGCGGAATTAGTGATTCAACGCATGTGATTGATCTGCCAGAACATTTCGCTAGAACTGTTAACGGGGGGAATATCGCAAGGCGGAATAGAAAAACTAGAGGCGATATATGGATTTGGGGTTTTGCACGCCATAGGGGAGCCTTCACCTATCTTGATCTCGAAGGCTACGTCTCACATCGTCCAGTTTCTATAAACATCGGCAGTAAACTCTCGCGAGATTTCCGAGAAGCATTGCCAGTGCGTCTGCAGTTTACCGAAGATATGTCGTTCCACGCCTCAGAAATAGCGGGAGATATGATTTATTACACAGTCAGATACATTACTGGCGTTGCCGCACTTATCTCGGGTAAACCCGACTCTACGCTGAATCTACATACTCGCTTAAAAGAGGAAATTGCGGCCCTCCCTAAGCCCTTGGCACCGAATGTTCAAGCAATATATTCCAAATTGGACAATGTTATTAGTGACGCCCACGCTGTTAAAGGAATCGCGGCCTTTAATGCAGGCAGGCTGGATGAGGCACGAGAAGAAGTGGGAGCGGCGTTAACAATCGCGCAGCGCAATTATTCCGCTCTTATTCTGCGTTCTATAATCGAGTTTAAATATGATAATGACGCTAGTGCCGCACTAGAAACAACGGATATCGCGGAACGAGCAGCGCCTACCGGAGACGTCACGTGGAAATTTAACAGAGCATTTTTGCTCCTGGTGAATGAAGACTTTGACCATGCACAACGAGTCTGTAGGAGTCTTGAACGGCACACCTCTGAAGGAGATACTCGCATTTCGAATGACAGCATTAATTTCTCGAAAAAGATGATTGCTGACGGCGACCGAAGACCTCAGCTGCTTTTTTGGATTGGCTTTTTGTACTATCGAAAATTACAAAATCCTTCAGAAGCATTGGATTATCTCGAAAGGTTTCTTGAGCAAGGTGCAGACAATATGGCAAATCTTAAACTGCTTGCCTCTGCGTGGGTTGACGAAATAAATCGACAAATGGACCTGCCGTAAAAGGCCTATATGATTAATCTGCAAGAGTCCCTAAAAATCCGCTACGATGCTGTGTTCGAGAGCGACAACAATTCGAGGTTCTATCAAAACCTACATCACTATTTTGACCTTGTAATTAAAGACCCTGTCTTGCACGGGCTTTATGAGGCGAGCGAAAACGAACTTCGAGAAAAGCACATTGCCGTATGGGAACGTGATCACAAACTAACTGACGAGGAGGCTGATGATAGGGCAGAACGCACAGATCGACTTGAGCGCTTTAGTCTCTATGCCGTCGGTTGTTTTACTGAAGCATGGGTGTATGACCCACTTGAGGACTATAAAAACGCTATCAACGAGCCTGAGTATGATTTATACCCCGAAGCTCTTGTCATGATGAAAGGCGTCGAGAATATCAACCCCGAATATGCAAAGAGATCACCCACAAAATGGGGCAGGGAGAATCTAAAGCGGCTTGCCCGCCGATATGCGAATCGTGAATCATTCGAGAATAGGCTAAAACAGTTTCATTTGATGCTCCTTGCAGAGGTTGAGAAGTTGCCCAAAATGGAAGCACCCAAAGAGCCTCCGGCTAAAGAATGCCCTCTACTCCTCAACCGCCGTACAGGAGACTTCGTCCTCAGCGATGTCCGAGGAACTTTCACGCCCTCATCAAAGGAGTTTAAGGTGCTACTTGCCCTGTGTGAGAGTCCTGATATGCAGGCTTCGCACGCTGATCTTATACGGGCAGCTTACCCTAATCGGACTGAACCTACGAAAACAGATCGAATGGATCTGTATCCGATCATTCAAGGCATCAAGGAGAAACTGAAGCTCGACGTGCTCCACAATGTCGCTCAAGTGGGATATCGCCTTGTTTTTGGCGAAGATTCGGACGAGTCAAAACAAAGTTAAAACGTTCCCATACACTTGGTTCTCGTTCTGTAGCACCCTGCTGTCATGCAGGGAATTTTTATACAGAGAGAGGGGAGTGGCGCCGGACAGGCGTGCCGCAGGCGCTTTAGCGCCGCGGCCGGCTGTCCAGACTTGCTATACGCGCCACTCAGTACAAATAGCTAAGAATTCAATGGGCTACAACAAAGTAATTCAATACGGGAATAAAACAGAAATATATGAATACCAACGAGAACCAAGGGTGGTGGATCGACGAAGACGCCCATCACCAAAACGTGAGACTAACGCTTCAAATGTGGATTTGGGAGCTGATGGAGGCAATTCTGTATCGAAAGGGAAGTTGGGGAAAAGACACGATCATTCGCGACGCGCAAAAATGGATTTTAGAAGACTGGTCGAAGCTAACCTTGTCGGATCTGAACTTCCTGTACTCATTACTCTTACCTGCAAAGATATCATTACCGATCTCTCTTACGGATACAAACGTCTCCGCGCTTTTAACCAAGCTCTCCGCTACAGCTACGGCAAATCATTCAAGTACATTGCCGTCCCTGAATTCCAAAAACGTGGAGCTGTTCATTTTCACAGTTTGTTCTGGGGGCTACCCGAGGAGGTGGTATCACAAGAACGGACTACTCGAACAATCGCAATGAAATGGGGTATGGGATTCGTTTACTACAAAAAAACTGACGGGCATATCAAGATAGCCAACTACCTTGCAAAATATATGGCGAAAGCTTTCACCGATCCCCGATTAAGAAACCAGAAATCATATGTGGCATCTAGGAATGTCTTGCGTCCATTCATTTCGCGAGGAACGTCATCACTTTGGTCTCTCTTAGACGAGCTGAATGGTGAGGAAGTTCTGACGGACGAGCAGTATTACTCTCGGTATCTGGGCAATTGCCGGCACCGTGTGTTTAAAGGGTCAAAGGAATAGATATGCAGACGGCTCAATTCTCATGTAAAATAATCTTTAGCTCCTTGACTCAAGTCATAATGAACATGATCAATCGAATTAGCCTGTTAGGACGCTTTAAAGAGCGCGTAATTGAATCGCAGATACAGGATTACCTTAGTCATAAGGTTCTGACAGCTCCTACGATGGCTCCAATGGAAAAACCCATTCTGACGAGGTTTGCTCGGTTTGCCGATATTTCAGATGTGGGGGAGATCGAAATACGCCATTTAAGAGCCTTTGAACGGTATCTGAAGGAGCAAGAGACGACTAAGTACGCAGAAGACAGAGCATTGCGATCGCTTAGGGGATTATTACGGTATCACCACGCGAGAGGGCATTTGTGTCCCGCACCGCAAGCAGTAGGTCTTAGTAGCTATCAGCACGACAAGCTGGTTCGAGCTTAGGGGTAGAATCAACCCCTTTTTGCAGATGGCTATACGTCGCAAAAGATATATTGTGCGACATGGTCAATAGGTATATTACGACACGACCGGGCCCAAGCGATTACCAACGGGCACGCTCCCCTCTGATGCCGTCCCTGTAAGCCTCTATACGTCGCCTGTTCGCCGGTGAGAGCTCCGCGGGCAGATTATCGATATCAAACCAGCTGCGGGCCATGATCTCGAAATTTGGAGTAAGCGCGAGGGAACCGCTGAAATCGCCCGTATAGAATACGGTAAGCAGGTCTCTCTTCCCCATCGAGCCGGTATAGGTACCTATTTCGCCGGCGACCGAATTCACTTTGAGACCCGTTTCTTCAAGCGCCTCGCGCATCGCGGCTGCTTCGGCAGTTTCTCCGCGATCAACTCCGCCGCCCGGAAGCGTCCATGTCCACGGTGCATACCAGTGCGCGACCAGGAGCACCCGACGGTCATCGACGAGAATGATGCGCACCCCTTGCGATCCCTCATCGCCCATTAATATGGATACCCAATAGCGGATGATGTGGAGCGCCCCAATGAAAGAAAGCGAAAGATACATCCCCGCTCTGCGGATGATTTTCATAAAAAATGTTATAAGAATTTCACGAGCATTACTTCATCCACGTACGTTCCATTGATATTCATCTCCTTCTCAAGAACTCCGATCCGTTTGAATCCCGTACTCTCATAAAGCGAGAGTGCGGCGGATTGAGTTGCCGAAGCGATGAGCGATATCTTGATAAGGTCGGGATACCATCGCCTCGCGTGCTCGATAAGCGCCTCGAGCAGCTTTCGACCAGTGCCATTGCCCCGCTCTTGAGGAGAAACGTAGAGGCCGTATATGTTCGCCCCGTGCTTACTTTTCGCATTCTTTTCGGGCACAACACAACCCATACCAACGAACGCATTCCCCTTTTTTACGAACAAGTACGAATGCTTGGAGAGCCGCGTTCTCCACTCTTTCTCTTCGACTGAATCCACCTCTTCCTCATTCTGACCGAACGCCGCAGGTGATTCCATGACGGCCTCTCTACGAAGATCGCGGAGTGTCTTCCACTCGTCCGGCGTTATCTCCACTATCTCGACGTTTTCCATACCAAGAAATTACTTCCACGGGATCTCGAGATGCATGAACTCGGGTAGGAGCTTGCGGCCATAGAGAAGCCGGGAGATAACCTCCGCATGACAGAGGGCTCCGGTGAGCGCGTTGTGCGGCGACGGCTCCTCAGGGATGCCGCAATAATTCAAGATCGCATCGAGGTTGAGCGCGGAGCGATGGAGACGCATCGGCGGCTTCTGACCGCGGCTGATCATGTGCATGTATGCCATCGTGTGTGTATCGAGTGTGCGATGAGCAAAAGGCCAGTCGGTATGCCCCGCCCGCTCCGCTGCTTCCTTGAGAAAGTCACGGTCGAATGACACGTTCTGGCCTGCGAAGGTGCGGTTCTCGACGGTATCGGCCCACGCACGGAACGCATGAGTGAGGTCCGCCTCGCTCGCCTTCGCCGGGTCCTTGATCTGCGTCATCGTAAAACCGTTGACCGCCAGCGCCCCCTCCATGACATGCGCGCCATCCCACATGCGGCATTCCATATAAAAACGGTTCGTTGGGTTCTCCACATCGAGCGCCCCTATGCTCACAATTGAATGTTTGGTCGGCTCCGTTCCGGTCGCCTCCACGTCGACAGCTATCATACGCAGTATTGTAGCCTCTCAATCGGTACTCACCAAACCTTTGCAATTCTTGGCCGGCCGATAGCCTGCTGCCTGCGCTTCTTTTTCCGATCTGAACCATCGCTGGTTGGTCACCGCGATCTTCGCCACGCCTGAGCACCAAGGATAGTAGTACACGCTTCCCGTTCTTGATGCGACAAATTCACCGCCAATGGGAATGCCAGGGGGAAGGGCCGCTGCAGCGGTTTCTGTGATCGTGACCATCGGACGGGCAGTTTCAAGGATCGAAAGTCGGCCAAGACCGAAAGAGCCCAAAGCGGCCAGTAAAACAAGGCCAAAAACACCCCATTCCCCTATTGACTGCTCAATATAGAGCTTGCATTTAGCGCTCAATTCCTGTATAGTCTCGCTACCCATAGGGGGAAATATACCAAATAGAACGACACCATGGCACATACAAAAGCAGGCGGAACGACAAAAAACCTACGCGATTCAAATCCGAAGTATCTCGGCGTTAAACGCTCCGACGGCCAGATCGTGCGCACCGGCGAGATCATCGTCCGCCAGCGCGGTACCGCCATCATGGCAGGAAAGAATATCGGCGTCGGCGTCGACCACACCCTCTTCGCACTTGCCGATGGCAAGGTGCAGTTCCGCTCCAAGCGCAAGACAAACTTTGACGGACGCTCCGTCACCCGCCGCGTCGTCGACGTCGTTTAATTCGAATCTACTTTGAGAATCACTGTCGCCTTCGCACCCGCGAAGGCGATTTTGATTTTGTGTTCGCCCGACTCCTTTATCGGACCCTGGAAATCAACGATCGTATCGGGCGACAGAAAGAGCGCCTTCGCCACGTCTTCTTTCATGATCTTCTTGAACAGGTGCCCCTTTTCGTTGACCTTGGCTTTTATATCAACGCTGGTGCCCTCAAGAGCGCGAATCGATTGCTCCATTGCCGCATTCTTCTCGGCAGCGTTCTTGGCCAGTTCGGCATTCGTCTTCTCGACGTCGGCGATCTTCTGAGGTGTCGCCTGTATAGCGTTCCCCTTTGCAATGAGGAAGTTGAGGGCATATCCGTCGGACACCTCGATCACCTTCCCCCGCTGCCCTACCCCACCAACATCCTTGAGCATGATGACTTTCATATATATATCCTACAGGAGAACATGATGCCGGGCAAAATAGGCTAGAATGATTACTATGAGCGAGAAATTTGGAGTGCATCTGCGCGACAAAGTAGACAAAGAGCTCTTTGGCGATATTCAGCGCGATGTTTCCACAGAAGGCATGCCCGCTCTTCACCATCGTGTCGACAAGTACTTTGATCTTTGGAATATAGCTCCCGTGTATGTGCGTTCTGGCGAAAAGGACTTTTTGGAATTAAGAAAACGGCTCAATGCGGACGCTGGGATAATCATTTCAAATCACCCGGGTTATGTAGATGTACCCGCAATACTTCGATGTATCGACCGAAATGATATAAAGATTATGGTTGACAGGGACGGCTACGAAACCCTTCGTGCTCTCATCGGCGAAACATACATCGTCCCTGCAGATGCCAACGTGCTGTCAGAGGTTGCTTCACACATAGCGAATGGTGGTGTCTTTCTAATATTTCCTACCGGTGGAGAGAGTGCGGGAAGCAAGATCGATTTTAAACCCGGGTTCACGAAACTGTTGGAAACGTTGAAGCCGAATGACATGGTGTATTCGTTCCACATGGACAGTGGGGATGTCGCCAGCATCGAAAGTGCCTACGCCGGTCGCAGCCTTGGGGTCGCTTCTGCTGTATACCTTAATCCCGCCCTCAATTCGAACAGATTGCGCGAAACCAAGTCTTTTGCTGTGAATGAGAATTACTCGACAGCAAGAGAGTGGCAACAAGCCTGCTCCAAGGAAACAGTTCTCAGAAAAAAGACGGCACTTTTGACCGAGCATTTCAAGAGACTTTACTTAACTAACTAAAGGTTACGTTACTGAGACTCTAATATCTCTATCGCTTTGTCCATCTGTGGATCGTCGCCCGCCTTTATCGCCTGGTCGCTCGTCGTTGCCATAATGTCCGGTATAAGACCATCGTGGGGTATCTGGACGCCGTCCGGGCCGAGCCAGCGTGCTACGGTCACCTTAAGCGAGGTCTTCGGGGTTATTTCGAAGAGTTCCTGAACGACGCCCTTGCCAAACGTGTTGGTTCCCACCATAGTTCCCACTTTGTAGTGACGCAACGCGTCGGCAAGAATCTCAGAGGCCGATGCGGATCCTTTATCCACGAGGATCGCCATTTTCAGGTTCTTATTGAAAATATTATACCCGCTTGAGCGATGCACAACGTTCTGCGCATGACCGGCATAGTCTTCCGTGACCACCACACTACCCGATGGCAGGAACCAACTTGCGATATCGACGGCTGCATCGAGGTAGCCGCCCGGATTGCCACGAAGGTCGAGCACAAGACGCGTATTTCCGGATTGCACGAATTCGCGCAGAGCATTACGGAAGAGGTCCGGAGAATTGGACGTAAAGGTCGACACGGCGATAACGAAGACGCCGTCGGGCCGTTTCGTGGTCTTTATGATGGGAACATTGATCACATCCCGCGTCACCTTGATCTCTCGCGGTTCGGACCATCCGCTGCGCATGACCGTTAGCGTGACCTGCGAGCCCTTCGGACCGCGTATCAGTTTTATTGCCGTCTCGACGCTCATATCGCGCGTGAGTGTGCCATTTATCTTAAGGATGAGATCTCCGCTCTTTATGCCCGCACGGTCCGCCGGGGTTCCCTTGAGCGGTGTCACGACAGTGAGCACCTGGTCTTTCACATCGATCTCCATACCCACCCCCTCGAACTGCCCGCTCATATCGCTCGAGAACTGTTCATTCTCGACGGGAGGCAGGAAGAACGTGTACGGGTCGTTCAGCGACGCCGCAAGCCCGCTGATCATGCCCCACACCTTGTTCTGGTCTTGCTCCGCGGTCGTCGTGGCAAGAGGGCTCGAGGTGGCAACAGCGGCGGGTACGAAATTCTTGTCGATGATGCTCCACGCTTTCCATACCGGAGAAAAGTCTACGTTCTGTGGCATGTCAGCCGAGACAATGCCGGAAGCTGTGGCATGACGCGATTGATAGGTACTACCGCCCACGAATCCAAGTACCAAAACGATCGCGGCCATGAAAGCCGCGCTACCGTACGAAAGTGTCTTTTGCTCACTCATGACGACGCATTATCTCACGCGGCGAACACTATGAAAAGACACCGTGCACGGATCCTCACCTGCCGACACGCGGATGCTCCTGACCGGAGGAAACGCGCAAATGTAAATGTTGGATATGTTTATTTCTGAGAGTCTCATATTTACCTTTATCCGCACGGAACTTCACGACCAACTCCGCCGCATATTTCCCGCCGAGAAAATGCGGGAGTATCACGTAGTCCACACCCTCACCATAATGCGAGAGCGCATCCGTGACCCTGTGCGCGACGAGCATCACCACCGCATCCGGATTTGCCGACTTCACGCTACGGTAGATCAGCGAGTTCGTTTCGTTGTTCGGTATGGTCGATATTGCGAGCTCCACCTTGGACAAGTCGAGTGATTCCAGGAAGTCGAGGTCGCTCGCATCACCGTATTCCGTCGCTATCCCCCGTGCTGTAAGGCCCGCGACAGCTTCGGGGTCGTGGTCAACGACCAAGAAACGCTCGCCCATTTCCCCCAGAGATTCGAGAAAGTCATAGCCAATCCTGTTGCAGCCGAATAGCACGACCGTATATGCGTCTTTCTTGATACGCACTTCGTGGGCGTCCGCTCTCTCAAATATGCCAAGATACGGCGCGAGCACCGAGTAGATCTTGTCTGAATACATGACAAGATACGTTGAGCCGAATATCGTGATCACGCCGACAAGCGTCACCAGCGAGAGTACCGAATGCGGCACATGCCCGAGCGACACCCCAAGAGCCACAAGAATGAGCGAAAACTCACTGATCTGCGCGACGGTAAAACCAGTTTGCAGGCTCGTTTTCTTCTTGTAGCGAAGAAGTCCCATTACAGCCATGAGTATAACGGGGTTGCCTATAAGAACGAGCGCCGAAAGTATGAGTGCGGCAGGCAAAAGCGCCATAATGTCGCCGAGCTGCATCTGAGAGCCAAGGTAGATAAAAAACATCACAATAAAGAAATCTCGCAGTGGAACGAGCCGCGCGCTTATCTCCTGTCGCGCCGGCAATGAGGCGAGCGCAATACCCGCGATAAGTGCTCCGCTCTCGAGCGAAAATCCAAGATATTGGAAAAGGGCGGCCACGCCTATTCCCCATGTTATTGCAAAAAGAAAAAGGAATTCCTGCGATTCGGATATGAAATTGCTGGCCCTCGACACAAAGAAGCGCGAGGCGAGGTAGACGAACGCGACGAGCAGTGCGCCAGCGGAAATGAACTTCACCACACTCAAGGTACTGAGATTGCCGGAGGAAAAAAGCGGCAGCCCCAGAAGCAAGAGCACCGCGATGAGGTCTTGTACGAGCAGAAAGCCAATGGCGATCTTCGCGTAGAGGACGTCGAGGTCGCCTTTGTCCGTAATGAGCTTCATTATGATGATGGTGCTGCTGAACGCGAGCGCCACGGCGGCATAGAAGGCCGACAACGCACTGAGGCCAAGCATGATACATATCGCGTAGCCCACCAGAGAGGTGATGGCGACCTGGCTCACTCCGGCAATAATGGCTACCCTACCGAATTTGCGGATTATGTCGGGATTCAAATGCAAACCGACAGTAAAGAGAAGTATCGCGATGCCGATCTCGCCGAGCAGAGCGAACGTCTCGGCCGAGTGCACTATATTGAGCACAAATGGGCCTACGATCAGGCCAGTCAGTATATGTCCTATGATGAGTGGCTGGCGCAGGAGACGCATCAGCACCGCAACGCACGCTGCTATAACGATGACGAGGCTCAGTTCTGCGAATAACTCCATGTCGTTGCCAATATCCTACCACACGGCGTAGATGGCGCTTGAAGATACGCTGTATTACGTCCATACTGTACCGGATGAAGTTTCCCTTCCTCTGGTCCCGTAAAAAGACGCAGCTACCAACCGATACGCCCCTTTTTCTATACAACACTCTTGTTAAGGACTCGCAGCAATTC
Source organism: Minisyncoccota bacterium (assembly GCA_041675105.1). Classification (GTDB taxonomy): domain Bacteria; phylum Patescibacteriota; class Minisyncoccia; order Phycocordibacterales; family UBA2100; genus UBA10103. Next base: position 11,552 of record JBAYUL010000001.1, on the reverse strand, counting down.
ACGCTCCCCCCGCGTGCGCACACAGTGCGCATGTACAACTGCGGACCCACGGTCTACGGGAAGCAACATATCGGCAATCTTTCTATGTTCGTATTCGCCGACGTGCTCCGCCGTACTCTCGAGTTCAATGGCTTTACCGTCCGCCAAGTCATCAACATCACCGATGTCGGCCATCTCACGTCGGATGCCGACGAGGGCGAGGACAAGATGAGCAAAGGTCTGAAACGCGAGGGCAAAAAACTCACGCTCGAGAACATGCGGGAACTTGCCGAGAAATACACCGCGATCTTCCAGGAAGACATTCGATCGCTCAATATCGACACCGGCCACATCGAGTTCCCCCGCGCGAGCGACCACATTCCTGCGCAGGTCGCGATGATCGAGACCCTCGAACAAAAGGGGTATGCGTACCGAGCATCCGACGGCGTCTATTTTGATACTACGCGCTTCTCGGGATACGGCGCTCTTGGCGGCATCGACCTTGCGGGACTTAAGGAGGGGGCGCGCGTCGCCGCCGTCTCCGGTAAACGGCACCCAACGGATTTTGCGCTTTGGAAGCTCGACAAGAAGCTCGGTTGGGAGAGCCCGTGGGGCAAAGGATTCCCCGGGTGGCACATCGAGTGTTCCGCCATGATTCGCCGCACACTCGGTGAACAGATCGACATCCATACCGGGGGCATCGAGCACATACCAGTGCACCACAACAATGAGATCGCGCAGTCCGAAGCCGTGACGGGAAAGAAGCCTCTCTCGCGATTCTGGATGCATCGCGCGCACGTGCAGATCGAGAGCCAGAAGATCGCTAAATCGGATGGCAACGTTGTCTATCTTTCCGACGTCGTTGAAAGAGGATTTCATCCGCTGGCGCTTCGTTACCTTTTCCTGGGAGCGCACTACCGTACGAGTTCGAATTTCAGTTGGGAATCTTTGTCTGGATCCTCGATCGCTCTCTCGCGTCTCGCCACATACGCCAAACCCGACGGCGGCACCACTCCCGCCGCGTACATGAAGCGATTCACCGAGCGCGTGAACGACGACCTTGATACGCCGGGAGCGCTTGCCGTGTTGTGGGAGATGGCGAAAGATACAGCACTCTCTCCGGAGGACATTGCGGCGGGTATCCGCGCAGCGGACCGCGTCCTTGGGCTGGGGCTCTCTCAGCCGCCGATCCTGAAGCAACTCACAAAGAACGATGTCGGGGCGAGTGATCTTCCTTCTCATATCGCATTGCTCATCGAACAGCGCGAGGAGGCACGGTCCAACAAGGACTGGCGACGCGCGGACGAACTTCGCGCTGCGATCGCGGAGCACGGGTACGAAGTAAAGGACGAATCGGAGGGGCCCCGTGTCACGAGGCGCTAAGCACGAAGTTCACGAGCCGCTTTGGCACGACGATCGTTTTCGTCACGGTCTTCCCTTCCAGTCTGGATGCGACCGCTTCGCGCGCAGCCGTTTCGATAGTGGCTTTATCTGCATCTGCTTTCACCCTCACTTCACCTCGCGTCTTCCCGTCCACTTGCACCGCCAAAACGATCTCGTCATCGACTGTTTTGGAAGGATCATACTTCGGCCACGACTCCAGATGAATGGATGCCGTTCCGCCGAGTACATGCCACAACTCTTCAGCAAGGTGAGGTGCGAACGGAGCAAGAATGTGCAGCAAGAGTTTCCATTGGTCTGTCCCCAGTTTCTTTGTCTTCTCGATAGCATTCATCAGAATCATCAGCTGACTGATTGCCGTGTTGAATTTAAAGACTGAAATATCGTCCCCGACTTTCTGAATGGTCTTGTTCAATATCATATCCAATTCGTCGACGTGCGAGCTCTGGACGTACTCTTCGGTCCGCGCCACACGTTCGAGAAATCGTCGCACTCCCACGACCCCGTCGGGATTCCAGGGATAGCTGGCTCCACCCGTGTACGGGCCCATAAAGGCAAGGTACATGCGTACCGTGTCCGCTCCGAGCCTCTCCACCACCTCGTCCGGATCAAGCACATTGCCCTTTGATTTGCTCATCTTTTGTCCGTCAGGCCCCAGAACAAGACCATGATTCACACGATGGGCGTACGGCTCCGCATCACCGACAAGCCCGATGTCGAAGAGCGCTTTGTGCCAAAAGCGGCTATACAAAAGATGCATCGTTGTATGCTCGGCTCCCCCGCTGTACATATTCACCGGCATCCACATCCCTTGTTTCTCTCGCGCCGCAAATTCGTCCGCGTTGTTCGCGTCGAGATAACGCAAAAAGTACCACGATGAGTCGACGAATGTATCGAGCGTATCTGTTTCGCGCTGCGCTCTACCTCCGCACCGCGGACACAGTATCTCTACGAAATCCTTCACTTTGGCAAGCGGCGATTTCCCGCTCCCTTCCGGTAGGTAATCTTCAACATCGGGTAGAAGCACGGGTAGCTGCTCATCGGGCACTGGCTGGTTGCCGCATTTCTCGCAATGGATCATCGGTATCGGCACACCCCAGTAGCGCTGACGCGAGACTATCCAGTCGCGAAGCTTGTACGTCGTTTTCTTGCGTCCGAATCGTCCTGTCATTACTTTCTTGGCCTCCTCGGAGCCCATCCAGTCGAACTCACCGGAATTGTGGAGCACGCCCGCATCCGTGTGGACATAGTCGGGATGATCAAGCAGGTCAAGGATGAAGCGTCCTTCATATACCGAAAAGAAATCCTTCAGCTTGTCTCTCTTGAGCCACAGTACTTCATGCAACGCTTCCTCTTTGGGATCAATAGGGTCACGCTCGTCGTTCTCGAGCTCAAAGAATATGTTCGTAAATCGCGCCCACCGATTCTGTTTTTTTACCCGATGATAGAACAAAGTGTGATTCGCAATGCCAGGATTCCAGACAAGTCGTAAATTCTTATACCCTGTCTCCTCCCGCACTTCACGTTTCGCCGCTTCCACAAGATCTTCGCCATCTTCAATGCCTCCCGTCACAAGCCCGTGCATGAGCATTGTCTTCCAGCTTATGCAAAGATACGTGTCGTCCTTCGGATTTCGGACAACAACGCATACCGCGTTACGTTTTACAAAGTCTTCGCCTTGTTTGGGTTCACCCTCCCCTTTCCCGACATATTGTGGTTCTACGACGGGCTTTATCGGAAGATCAAACTTTTTCGCGAATTCGAAATCGCGCTCGTCGTGCGCGGGTACTGCCATGATGGCGCCGGTGCCGTAGTGCCCGAGTACGTAGTCGGCAATATAAAGCGGGATCTTTTCGCCGTTTGCGGGATTAATAGCGTCCACGCCCTTGAGCTGGACGCCTGTCTTCTCTCTGGTCGTTTGCCGGTCCATGTCGGACATCCTCTCCGTCCGGTCAACGTACGCTCGAACCTCGTCGTTGTTCTTCAGAACGGTCTTGTGCGCGAGCGCGAGTGTTACCCACGGATGCTCAGGCGCGAGCACCAGATACGTCGCCCCGAAGAGCGTGTCCGGCCGCGTCGTGAATACGCGTATCGTTGGGACGCACATCATGAGCACATCCGGCTCTACTTTCGCGGTGAAATGGTATTCGGTGCCCTTGCCGCGCACCAGCATACCGCCCGTCTCTTTTGCGAGCAGCTCCGCGTCAGCGAAGGGCACGACAGGATCAGATTCATCCGGTAACACCTGAATAGTGTCAGCGTTCTTCCGCACGGCCAAAAAATCGAATCCCTTCAGTATCGCCGCTTTGACCGACGGACGCTCCTTCCCATCAAGAAATTCGCCGCTGCATGGCGTCGCGACGAACACGACGCGACGCGCCTTGTGTCCCCGCTCCAAGAGGCGCATTGCGACCACCCCTCCGAATGAGTGGCCAATGATCACAGTCCGCTCATCTATCCTGCAGTTCTTCACAACAAAATCTGCTTGTTCTTCGTCGTTTGGTTCAGCGGTGTTGGGTAAAAGCGGCACTTCTACTTCATAGCCCCTTGCCTCAAGTTCGGACTTCAGCCACGGAAAGAAGTTGGCTTCAGGCGACCCTTGGCGACCGTGCAGAAGTAGAAATCGCGAGCCATCGTTTGCTCCAAGGTCTAACGCAAAATCGATCTCAGCACCCTCGCTGCGGCCTATCCAATTGCGCTGCGATTCCTTTATCTGCTCCGGCCAATCGAGTGCCGCAAGGTCGTCGATGAGTCTATCGGCGTAATCAGTGATCTTGATATTCCACTGGAGCATTTGCCGCTGTTCTACCTCCGACCCGCAGCGGTCACACTTGCCGTCGATCACCTGCTCATTGGCGAGCACCGTCTTGTCCACGGGACACCAGTTGACCGCGGTTTCCTTCTGATACACCAAGCCTTTTTTGTAGAGCTGGAGAAAAAGCCATTGCGTCCACTTGTAGTACGCCGGGTCGATGGTAGACACTTCCCGCGACCAATCGAACGATGTCCCCATCGACTCAATTTGCTTTTTCATATACGCGATATTTTTCTCCGTCCAATCGCGCGGATTGAGCTTATTCTTGATGGCCGCATTTTCCGCGGGGAGACCGAACGCATCAAAGCCGATGGGATACATCACGTTTTTGCCCCTCATCCTCTCATAACGTGCAAGGATATCGGGTACCGCGAACGCGTACCAGTGACCGACGTGGAGGTTGCCAGACGGGTATGGGAACTCTACCAGCAGATAAAAATTGTCCTTTCCCGGAGCGCTATCCGGCGTCGTATATATCTTGTTCTCACTCCAGAACTTTTGCCACTTCTTTTCAATCGACTTGTGATCGTATTTCATATTACATTTGGTCTTGCGGTCGCCTGCCCCGTAGCCAACCGAGCCTGCGAGGTTGTGGTACCGGGGTACTTCATGTTCGTACCAGCGTATCACGGCCAAAACGCCTCTAAAAGAGGCGTTTAATGACCACGGGGCTATCCCAACTATTTTGTCTGTTTGCTAAATGGAGGGTAGCGCTCAGGATCTATGGTGCGGTCGAAACACACATCACCGGCCGCGTGCTGCCAATTGTCTTGCGCGATCTCCCCGTCGACGCTTACCGGCTTGGCGACAGAGCGCCCATCATTCGCACTGTTGCCGACCTCTGCGAACGTCGCGCACAGCTGGAACGCAAGCGCGCCCGTTGACTTGTATTCGTATGATTCCCTCGTCTGCGGATCCACCGGCACGATGTAGTTCGTTATCGGATCGTTCAACTGCTCGAGCGTGGTCGGAAGCTTTTGCTTCTGTTGCCAATAACTCACCACCTGCCACTGTAGATTCTGGAGATCCTGTACTCGCTGCGCGTCCTGTTTCAGATGACGCATTTGCTGTGGAGTGCCGACAATAAAGAATCCGGCGACTATCGTAAAGACAACAAGTACGGCGACTCCCCAATTGACCATTCGCGCACGCGCTCGCTCACGTTCCCAATACCCCCACAGATCCGCCATGAAGTGCATGAAGCCAAGGCCGGCGACGAGAAGTACCGTGAGCACTTTCAGCAAGAAACCGACCGTGAGGTCCTCTCCTTGCAGATACGCATTCAGTAGGACGATGAGGTCCACGACCATTGTCGCACCCGCGAGAAACAGTGTGAGAAAAAGTGCCCAGCGACGGATCCATATATCGCCCCTCGTCGGATCGTTCGCGATATCGCGGCGTATGAGACGCATGAGCAATAGGAATACAGGTGCGAGCACGATGAGAGACGCCGTCTCATAACTGATGCTGCTCGAATACGGATCATAGTAATACCCACCCGTCACAGGATTCGGATATGCGTGATTTATGTAATCGAATATAAGGGTGATAAAAGAAACGACGCCGCCGTAGAGCGCGGCCATAGCCCCGACCCAGAACACGAAGTCCTTAGGTGTTACTTTTGGTTTTTCCATGCCACTAGTATAGCGCTCTATTGCGAGCTAACTTTGCAGGCGTGATTATTGACGCTATGTCAATGATATGCTATAATAGACGCTGGACTGCCATCCCGGCTTCCTGATCTTAACGTACTCCATATGGGGGAAATAGCATGCTTTCACGGCTCAAAACCGCAATTGCGGCCGCTGCGCTCATCGCTTCGTGTTCCGCCGCTTCCGCCGCCGACCTCACCAAAGGCTATCAGAGCACTGCTCCGTTCAGCTGGACCGGCATCACCATCGGCGCCTACGGCGGCACCGCGGCCGCCAACAATTCCGACACGTCGAGTTACAATTATTCCGGCTTCCCGGCCTTCTCCGGGGCCACCGATAATTCGTTCGACATGAAGGGCCGTTTCTTTGGCGTCCGCGCCGGATTCGACTACCAGTGGCAATGGCTCGTCGTCGGCGCATTCGTCGCCTACGAGAAGTCGAACATCACCGGTTCCAAGGAACTCGCGTGCACCGGCTGCGGCTACAGCGACCTGCTTTCGACCTCGCTCAAGTGGTCCGGCACCGCTGCTGGCACGATCGGCGTCGCCTTCAATCGCTACGCGCTCTACGTCGGCGGCGGCCTGAACTACGGCGTGCTGTCGGCATGCGAGCGGTTCAGCTTCCCCGGCTACAACTCGACGACGTGCAACGATTACGGCGCCGTCGGCCCGATGCTGCTCGCCGGCTTCAAGTACGCGCCGTTCGACTACCTCGTTTTCGGCTTCGAGTACCAGAAGGGCTACTACACAGCGCTCAAGTCGAGCACCGCGGACAATCTGTACACGTTCCGCCACGACATCAAGGCCGATGTCGACAAGGTGCTGGCCTACGCGCTCTGGAAGTTCTCGCTCTGATCGCAGCGCGAGCGAATCAATAAAGTCCCCGGCGCTGCTCGTGCCGGGGACCCAATTTTTTGCCTTCACACCATTTGCCTCATACATTGCACACTGCTTGACGATAGTCCGCGGTTTTTCCTCGGTCTATTTAAGTGCGAGCAGGTGAATTACGGCCATTACCCAACCTCTTCTCCGAACGAGGCACCACACACTTGACACGTTGTGCACGTCGTGATTTCATCTGTGCGGAAATCACTCAACATACGGGGAAACTCCCATGCGCCTACTCCAAGCAGCGTCGCTAAGCATCGCGCTGATCGTCACAAGCTGCGCTCAACCCCCAGACTCAGAACCTCAGTTTACGCACTCGTGGCTAGTTGCACCGAGCGTGATGCGAAGAGATCGTGTGATCGACTGGGACAAGACAAGGCTCGTGGAAAGCTCGTGCCTCGGCTGGAAAACTGCGATGCGTCTCCATATTAGAGCCTATATGATCGAGGTGCCTGAGATCAAGAAGCACCTTGCCATTGCTGCCCCTGAGGCAACATTTATCGTGAGCGCGCGCATTCACGAGCATTGGTTTTGTCAGCGCGTGGAGGCAAGGGTCACCGACGTATCCAATGTTCGCGACTGATGTCACGACGTGATCGCCCGCAGCCCGCGGGCGATCTTCTTAATGATATTCTACGTCCGCCAACGACCATGGGTCGGTATGTTTCTCTAGCTGTGTCTGAACTCCATCACATCCCCGTCCTGGACCACGTATTCTTTTCCTTCAGAACGGATCTGACCTTTGTCGCGGGCTCCGCTCCATGAGCCGATCTCAAGCAGCTTGTCCCACGCGATCACCTCTGCGCGGATGAACTTATCGCGAAAATCGGTGTGAATTGCTGCCCCTGCTTCCGGCGCGGTCGCGCCTCTTGTAATAGTCCATGCGCGCGTCTCTTTCTCACCCGTCGTAAAGTATGAAATAAGATTCAGCAACGAATAGCTGCCCTTGATGAGCGCATCGATGCCATCGTCCGCTACTCCGAGTTCGCGTCGAAAATCAGGCCGCTCGTCATCGTGAACATCGGAAAGATCGCTCTCCACCCCCGCGTCGACGATCACATACTGCGCGTGTGCGCGGTCGAAGAAATCTCTCAGCTCGCGCCAACGCTCGCCATTCTCGGCATCCACATTCACGGTACCCGCCTTTCTGTTGAGTACGTACAAGATCGGCTTCATTGTAAGCAAATGGAGCGTGTGAAGCGCGGCAAGTTCCTTTTCATTCAGCTCTACGGTTCTCGCCGCCTTTCCTTCCTTAAGGGCGGGCACTATTTTGAGAAGTGCGTCGCGTTCTGCCAGCAATTCCTTATCTCCACCCTTTGAGTCGCGCTCAACACGGTCGAGTCGCTTCTCGACCGATTGTAGGTCCGCGAGCACCAGCTCCATATCGATGATCTCGATATCGTGAAGCGGATCCACTTGCCCCGCTACGTGATGCACGTCTTCGTCATCGAACATGCGTACCACCTCAGCGATGGCATCCACTTCGCGGATATGCTGCAAAAATTGATTCCCAAGCCCTTCCCCTTCCGAAGCTCCTTTGACCAGACCCGCGATATCCACGAACTCGACGATAGCGGGAACGATCTTCTGGGTATTCGACATCTTGCTGAGAGCCTGAAGACGATGGTCGGGTACCGCTACGACGCCGACCGAGGGGTCAATGGTGCAGAAGGGATAATTTTCGGCTGGTACTCCTTTCTTCGTCAATGCATTAAAAAGCGTCGATTTTCCGACGTTTGGAAGACCTACGATACCGACTGAGAGTGACATCGGCACATACTAGCGGAAAAGTCGGGTGTATGCCATAGTTTTGCTGGTCGCTCGTTCTGGGTTCACCGGATGAGTCGGCTCTTCAAGCAGGGAGGACGTCATGAGCACCCCGCGATGCATCGAGGGAACTCAAAAGGCACCGTTTCTGCGCAAAGACCGGAGTTACGGCGGCATTGCAGGATTGGCCGCCATCGCGCTCTCGCTTGCCCTTATCGTCTACGCTTGCTTTCCACAATAAGGGCAGCGACACTAAGAAGACGTACCGGCGTTGCGACGGGCGGCCGACCAGGTCGCCCTTTTTTATATCCCCTTGCGTCCGAGTTCGCTCACTTTTTTCAACCAGTGTTGCTTTCGCGCCTCGTGTGCCGTCTCCGCGGGACCGAACCACGACGCGCGCACTTTGAATCCTGAGAACCAGAGTATCCCCCATTTAAGCTCCGCATTCACATTGCCGGGCAGGAAGCGGACCAAAAGCGGCGCCGTGCCGCTCGTCACAATGATACGGGCCGATCTGCCCCGAAAGAGGCGGTGCCAAAATATGGTCCGATGACCGTGCTTCGTTTTGATATATCGAAATGCCGAACCGGGCAGCCACGCGCGATCGAACAGGCCCTTGAGTATCGCGGGCATCCCCACCCACCAGATGGGATGTACGATGACAAAGTGCTCCGCATTGGTCACGAGCTGTTGAAAACGCACTAGATCCGGCTCAAGCTCCTGCCTCTCGCGGTAACCGCGATGCAATATCGGGTCGAAACGCATCTCTCCGATATTCATTCGGTCGACCGTATGCCCCGCTGCGCGCGCGGCCTTTTCGTATGCGTCTGCGAATTCCCCGCACAAGCCCGAACGGTCCGGATGTCCCAGTAAAAGGAAGATCTTTCTTGACATGCTCAGTCTCCGGCGATGTCGTCTTCCGGAGCAGCGGGTTCACCGATACCATCGATTTCGTGTTCAACATGTTTGATGACCTCCTTGCCATCGATGATGACGCTTTCCTCGCCCGATTCGACTCCTCTGTCTTCTTCTTGCGGTACCATACTTCTAGTATATCAAATTGCGCAGCCGTGACATTACCGCGCCTGTTTTTTTGCAAGCGCGATGACGGCGTCCGGTGAATCGCCCGTTTGCAGCTTGTTGCGACGAACGTGGCCACAGCGAACACAGCGCTGTGTAATCACGTAATCAGGGGTCGATCCTTCGAGCGACACCGGTTCCATGAGGCCGTCGCATGTTGCCATACGGTCACCGGGATCGACATCTACGTGCTTGCTCCATAAGCACTGCGGACAATGATTGGTGTATCCATCGCCGGCGACCGCCGCGCCGCAATGTCCGCAGACAAAATTCTCCTTATTGCGGGTAAATCCCATAGCTTATTCGACGAGGAGCGTTGCCGTCTTCTGCACTCGTGTGTTCGAGAGGGAGAAACACTGCAGCGTAAAGGTCACGGTGCTGCTTGCCGAGATGGCGGCAGTATCGAAATTGCGAGAACCGCCATTGCCTTGAGCGATAAATGAAGTGCCGGAAAAAAGCTGGCACGGCAGGTCGCCAGACATTCCCACGCTTGACCACGATACGCTGGCGGTCCCGCCTTTTCGGATCGTTTTTGGCTGCACCAGAAGAACGGCGACGGGAGTGACCGGAACGGGAATGGTCCCTACACCGGTACCTGTCGGCATGACCGGATTCGGAATAGTCGGCTGCGCTACAGGCCCTGTCGAAACCGGGTTTCCGGTCGAAACGGGGGCGCCCGTCGATACCGGGTATCCCGTTGATACCGGGCCCGGATATGAAGAGCCGTAGTTGCTCAGGTAGCAATATCCGGTCCCGGTACAGACCACCTGGTCCTGATAGCCGGACGAATTGAACGGATTCACGTTGGCGAAAGGACTGCCGCCGCCCGTGTACGGAGCGCCAGCGGCACCGAACGGCATGTTATCGCTGCCGAAGATCTTCGCGAATTTACCGACATATCCCGGCACCGAAAGGTACCCATCGTTCGAATTCGTGATGTTGCATCTGCCGCTGAACCATTTTGATGCTGCCGCCTCATAGCTTCCGCACGACGAAACGTAGCCACCGTACACTTTTTCGAATACTTTCTCCTGACAATCACCATCCGCGCGGAATTGTTCGGTATTCATTGCTTGCCCGCACGCCTGAGACGTCCAGGAGGGAATATTAAAATCCATGACCTGATATTTCCCGTATGCACGCGCTCCCGTCCTTGTCGGCGGCCCGACGGTGCCATAATTCCCGCCGCAGCTGCCGCTCTCTATCGTCGCGATAGCGCATTTTGCGCGGTTAATGTCGGTATCCTTGCGCTCCGCACCGAACGTCTCATCTGTCGAACCCGGTGCCGGCGTGAATTCCTCATCGCTCGCACGCGCACCTGCTTCCGCTGCCTGCTTTACCGCAAGAGAATCGATCTGCGACAGGTCGGGATTCAGACCCAGTTTCTTTGCGCTTTCGGCCAATTTCTCCTGGTCATTCGTCGTGATGGCATTGATGTAGTTCACCGCTTCTACGGGATCTTTCTGAATCACCGCCTCCGCTTCTGCTCTCGTCAGGCCCGCTGCCTGGAACGCACTGAGGAGCGACTCGTTCCCGTTGGTCGCACCAATAAAGGGTGTCGGCGTTGTTTGTTTTGCGGAAAGGTCCTCCGTCGCCGTGCTCGGGTCTTGCAGCGCGCTCGCTGCATTGAAACCTCCATCTATGTTGCCTTTGGAAAAAGTGTCTATGGTCGTAAGGATATTTGGATCACAGCGCGATTTCGGTCCAACGGTTCGCTCGGTGGAAAGCTTCGTCGGTATTGGCGTCGACTCCAGTGTCACACTGGGCGGCCCCTTGCCATCAGCCGAACAGTTACGAATGTCATTCGGCGCCTGCATCTGCGAGTAGACATTCTTTATGGCGCCGCCAAGCGAGTCGGGGTTTGGGCATTTGTTCTTTGTCGTGGTAACGAGCTTAAGACTGAGCCCCGAAAGTGAGATCGATATCGTAACGTTGTAGCACGCGTTCGGACAAATCGTCTGACGACGCAAG